>NZ_JACKZS010000353.1 GCF_014222285.1 Nostoc sp. UCD121 | reverse complement strand
CAACCAACTAAGGTTGTTGGTATGGTAGTTGGTTCTGACGCGCCAACTGAAAATCCGCGTGTTGAGGAGACGGCTCACGCGCCCTTGAGGGGCGCGTCGCCTCAACGTATCGAAAGCGCGTCAGAACTTGAAGAATTGCTTGTGGCAACAGACTGCACGACGCTAGCGCTTGTGGATGTTGCACCGAGTCAATCCGCTTCGTTGTTGGCTGAAAAGCAGGATTGTGGTGTTGAACCGAAAGACTGTCATAAAGGCACTGATTCCGCCGCGCCCGTTGCCCAAAATGAAAAATATTTAAATTCTGCGATCGCACATCAAAAAATAGAACCGAGTCGTCCCTCTGCTTCTTTGTTGGCTGAAAACTTGGTTTCTGGTGATGAGGATAAAGTAGATCATGAAGGCACTTGTTCCGCTGCGCCCGTGTCATTAAATCAAAGTGAGATATTTGAATGGTTGGATAGAGCAAACGTTGGAGAATGCCCCCCCTTGTGGGTAATTCAATATTTGCTAGACAGCAAGTATTACGCCAGCATGAGGGCAAGCATCAGCAAGTTTGAGAAGCAGTGGAATATATCTGTAATCAATTATCAGGTGCAAAAATCTAGTTAGGCGTTGTTTACTGCCGAAGGTATCACCATTAGATCCAAGGCTAGACTATTGCGGATGGAGAAACTGAAGATGGCTTCTCTGGTTGGGGAAAATCCTGGTTTTGACTTCCTCCAACAATGCTGGAATGATGACCCTGCTTTGCAGATTGTGATCAAGAAACTGCTGGCGAAGTTTCCGCAGTGGGAGGTTGCGATCGTGGATGGGGTGCTGATGAAGTGGAATGAATAGAGACTGCCGTTTCAAAGACTTGCATATTAGACCAGTCCTAAATATAATCTAGGTGCAAAAAAATGGTAGAACGGAGATTTGAGCGTCTACCGTTGGTCTACCATAATGAAAAATCCACTTCATTATATACATACATATCCACTCCGCACCAAGCACGTACTAGGAATTGCCTACGACCAATTTTTATTGTTAGTACAACAAGCCAAATTAATAAATCAAGAACAACTGGCCGCAGTAGAACGTAAAAAAATTCGTGTTAACGCACCTGGAGGGGGACGCAAAGCAAAACTAACTGTTGAAGAATCGGTGTGTCTGTGTCTTTTTTACTTGAGGCAAATGCCTACATTTGAAATTTTAGGAATGCACTTTGATGTCTCAAAAACAGAGGCTAATGATACTTTTCATTATTGGATAAAAATCTTTCGAGTAATTTTGCCTTCTAGCTTATTAGAACAAGTGGAAGCTCAAGAGAGTGATTTGATGATTGTACAAGAATTATTGACCGAATTTGAGTTAATTGTAGATAGCATGGAGCAGCCAAGAGAAAGGCCTGAAGACAACAAGGAATAAAAAAAATATTTTTCTGGAAAGAAAAAGCAACATACCTTTAAAAACCAAGTTGTGTCTATGCCTGAAGCCAAAGAAATTGTAGATGTGGTAGTAGGAGTTAAGGGGCCAACGAGTGATATTTCTTTGTTTCGTAATCAGCAGCAGAAGTTTGCTGCCGAACAATCATTTCAAGGTGATAAAGCTTATATAGGTGGTACGAATATCTCTACCCCTCACAAGAAACCTCGAAATGGTAAATTAACCACTGAACAAAAGAAAGAAAATCAAGTGTTTTATAGCAATCGAGTTTTTGTCGAACATATCATTAGAGTCATCAAGATTTTCCGAGTAGCATCAGAGAGATTTCGTCTTCATCCAGATACATATGAACAGGTAATTTTAACTGTTTGTGGTCTAGTTAGACTAAGAATTGGTTCTTTAGTTTTACCAGTTTTATCCTAATCCTTAAAAATAGAGATGTTATGTCTTAATTATCGAATCTTTTCTGGGCTATACTATCAGTAACTGTCTCTAGCCCTCATTATCCCGTTGACTCTGGCTTTGACTGAAACGATCCCTAAGCCAGACACAGACTGCTTTTTAAATTTTCGGACAGGTCTATTGTAGTACTCGTTCTCACTCCCAACGCCATGCTGTTTCTACCTCATAGTTTCGGCTCAATTCTGAGATTAGCGCACAGTCAAGCAGTGCTGGGAGAATGTGCCGGATGCGATCGCTTATTTGAAGGAGGCACTGCGAACTTGGAAAGGAATCAAGTCACCAGAAGCTGTGTTTGTCGCTGCTTGTAAGGAGGGATGCAAACCAGAATCCGCGCAGGTCAAATCTGCTGTGAAGGATTGGTTTGAGTGGGCGAGGCGGCAGAGGATTGTGATTGCAATGTCGGGTGAGGTCGTGTATACGCCGGAGAGTGAGGCGGTGGCACTGGCAGAAATGATGCGGCGCTATCCGGTGTTGGTTTACTGACTTTTAAAACCAGAAAATGCTACACGCTATATAAATAAAGCTCTTTGGCTATTTCGTAGCCTCTTCAGGTAAATCTAATAAGATTTCTGTGATTTAACCCAAATCGAATTAAAAATCGATTCATAGATGCGGTTGTGAATTTTAAGAAAACCATCTTGTTGGATTACCAGTCCTGATAAACGTAATTCTTGTTCTTCTAGACTATCAATAACAATCACTTGTCTTTCATCTAAGATTTGTTGATAAAGGGTGAGAATTTGTTTACTATTTGCACTGTTTAAAATTCTATCTCTAATAGTTCTTAAATGTTCTGGTTGATCTTGCGTTTCCCAATTATTAATGATTTTATTTTGCACTAGATTCTTTACCCACTCAGGTTCATTTTTAGTGGGAATAGACATTTCTGTATTACGAATTAGTTGACATAACTTTTGAGTTAAAAAAGGTTGCCCTCCTGTCCACTTTAAGACTTCTTGAAGTAAGGTTTGAGGATTACTTACTTTTTCAGCTAATCCATGTAATAAAGGTTGTGCTTCATGGATTTTAAAACTTTCCAATTCAATAGCTTGACCAATATTAAAAGGGGTTCTTCTACTATCTGTCATTAATTCTGAGGGAGTAGCTGCCCCTAAAAAAGCAAAGGTGAGATTATGATATTTAGATTCTGGATTAATCATTCGTTGATTATAACACGAGCGAATTAAAGCGAAAAAGTCATCGGCTGGGAAGTTTAACCCTAAAACACTATCAACTTCATCGATAAAAATAAATATTTTGTTAGGTGACTCTTGATTATCTGAATTGACTTCAACTAATAACACATCTTCCAGAAATTGACTAAATCTTTGAACGAGAGAAATATCTAATCGCTCATTCCACCAAGTTTTGAAGTCAACTTTTTTTCGTAAACCAAAATTTCGTAATAAATCAACAGCTAGTCCTTTATACCATTGTTCAACCATAATATTAGAAGTTCCAATACGGGTTAAATCTATGGCTGCACATTTATAGCCTTCATGGTTTAAATGGTTTATCATCCTAACCATAAGACTCGATTTACCCATTTGTCGGGAATTAAAAATATAACAAAAATGACCTTGTTTCAAAGCTTTGTAGAGGTTTCTATCGGCTTGTCGTACCACATAAGTTGGTGCATCCATCGGCAAACTTCCCCCAACTTGATAATCAAATTTAGAGGGTTGTTCATTACTTTTTAATAGGTCATTTTCAAAAATTAATTCTGCTTGAGTGGCTTTGAGAACATCTAATGTGTGTGATAGTTCTTTAGTTCGTTCTTGTACTCTTTGTTCTAGGGTTTGATAGAGTCTAGAATTATCAATAGAGATGGCAGCTTGAGCAGAAAGTATATTTAAAAGTTCCACTCTTTCTGATGTAAATGCGCCTGTGGTTAAGTTATTTTCTAAGTAAATAACCCCTTTTAATTGACCTTGATTAAATAAAGGAGTACAGAGAATTGATTTAGTTTGTTGAGCAACAATGTAAGGATTAGTTGTAAATTGACCTTCAGAAGTAGCGTCATTTAAAACGATAGTTTCTCTTGTACGAGCGACATAATAAATAATTCTAGTAGGTACAAGGGGAATTGAGTTATCAGGTTCTATTGATTCTAGGGGAATTGATTGTAAGACATTAATGGTTTCTTTATCAATTGTTCCTTGAGCCTCAATGACCCAGTTTCCTTCATTTTCTAAAATCAGATAACCTTTTTGCGCTCCTGCATTTTCAATGACAATTTTCATTAAGTTTTGCAGCAGATTTTCCAGCTTAATTTCTCCAGAAATCGCTTGAGATGCTTTAATAACAGTGGTTAAATCAAGAACCTCTCCATCATTTCCTGTAGTAGATATCGTTGTAGTTAATCCTTTAGATTTATTTTTATTCGTAATGCCTAATAAATATTGAGAATATTCTTCTTCTAACTTTTTAACTTTAGCTTTTGCGCCCCAACGAATATAACAATGATAAGCATTTCTGAGATATAATTTACCGATTTCTTCTCTACCTAAAGTAAAATAAAATTCAGAAGCACGTTCATACGCTAAGGCTTCTTCATGGATAAATTCATATTTCTTTGCTCCTTGAATCGCTTTTTCATAAAATTCTTGAGCTTGCCAGTTTTTACCTAAAGCTCTTGCCTTTTCTGCTTCGACTAAATCATATTTATGTTGAAAATTATCTTGACAATGGCTCACCCATTTCGCCATATTTTTCTGATTTTTTTGAACTT
>NZ_JACKZS010000352.1 GCF_014222285.1 Nostoc sp. UCD121 | reverse complement strand
CCTATAATTAGTTTAATATTGGCAGATTTATTTAACTTAATTGAAAATATATATTTTGATAGGCTGAGATTAGCAACCCTGGTATTAAGTAGTATATTATTAGTCAATAATTTGTTTCCCTTACCCCTAATTCAAGCATGGGGTGGTAAACATTTTCCTAATAATGATGGCAACAAATATCCCTTGGGTAAGCTGATAAATAAAATCAACGAAACAAATTTGTATTTAAGGTCAAATTTAGGGGTAATTCCCGTTTCTACACCTCAAATAAATGAGTTTACTTTAGATTATTTTGGGACATTAGCAGATTTTCGCGTATATGCTAGAAAATTAACAACCAACTTATCTCAGGTAGAGCAAGATTTACAATATTTTTGTTGGTATATCACCAGAGATAATGAACCAGATGAACCGGGAGAAAGTGGAAAGACTAAACGGAAATTAAAATCTTTAGTTGAATCTTCTCCTGATTTTCAATTACAGGGCGATTGGATATTACCTAATAGAGACAAAATTCGATTATATAACTGCAAAACTCCTCATGTAATTGTTGAAAAATTAAGTAGTAGTGAATCTACAATTAATCTAGAAAAGGTTGAGATTTCTCAGGAATTAATTTTAGATAAGAATAACCCTGTAACATATCAAATAACGGGTTCATGGGATGATTTACAAAATGGTATTTTACTATTAAAATGGCAAAATGGCCAATCATCTTGGGATCACGATCATGCCATTGGTCTGGGCAATTTATACTGTGGTATCAAATGTCGTCCTGAAGGAACTTTCCAGGTGAAAGAAACCTTAGCCACATTTATTCCTAAAACACTACCAATAGGAAAATATCAGCTATCAGCACTATATTTAGATAGAAGAACCAATAAAGTCACATCTTTAAATATTCCAGATATTACTGTAAATGTGACAGATGTAGGAATAGTAGAAAAATCCCCAGCTTTAGATTTAGTTACCCGAACTTCACAGCTAGCGCAAGAGTTACAACAGGGTAAATTAAATAATATATTTGTGCAGATAGATAATTTCAATCAATACGATTCTACTCAAGATTATTTAAAACAGATTGGATTTGCGGCTAATTATCATCTGCAAAGAGAGCCAAATAACTTAAATTGGCGTTACACTCTAGTCTTATCACAACTTTTACAGCGCCAAGTTCCAGAATTAATCCAAAATTTAATAGAATTGACTAAATATGATGCTCAAAATCCTTACGTATATCTTTATTTAGCTGTTGTTTATTTATATGACTTTCAACCTGCACAAGCTGAACAAAAATTAGCGATCGCAGAACAATTAAAACCAGATATCCCAGAATTAAAAACTTTAAATAAAGTAACAAATATTATGAAATTTTTGCCATTAATCCATTTTTGAAAGATCGGTAACGAACAAAATAATATAGCAGTCTTAATTTGATTTGGGAAAAATCGGGACTTGCTGAGAAAAAAATGCGCTTTATTTCGTTGAAATTAGCCGTTCCATCGCTGAGTGCATAGCAGTCAACCGCCGGACAATTTGATCGATCTCCAAATCTAATATGCTGTAATCAATGACTGCTTGACGAACAGGTGTATGTCCTTGATTGACAGCTAGCTCTTTTATTCGGGCTGTACGCAGTGCTTGCAGGTGCGGTTGGATTTTTTGTAGCGTTTCTTCCAAGCCAGGTAATGGCGGTGGGGTAATTTCCAGTTGTATTGAATCAGCTAACTGCTCTAACATTAGCGAAACTTGGCGGACAAAAGTTTCTAATTCCGGCAGTGGTACTGTTCCTCGAAAATGTTCGAGATGTACTGCCAAAACTGTCACGGAGTTAGTAAAACGTCCCATATACACCAACAGCGTCATCACTGGTTCTACTAATTCTTTGGACATTTGGGGTTCGCGCAGCAATCCTTGAAATGAGGCTTGAGCATTGCCAATTGCCAATCCCGTTTGTCGCCGTTGACTGATAATGGTGGAGTCATGCTCTTTTGTTCCCTGGTAAACAGCCATCACATCTTGAAAGTATTTGTGGCATTCTCGCAGTGCAATGGCGAGTTGGCTGGGTAAGCGATCGCGTTCCCGATTTGGCAATATAAAGTAATGGCTTGCAAAAGCCAGTCCCGCCCCAATTAATGTATTCAACACGCGAAAGCCAGCAAATTGCCAACCAATGGGATTACCAATATCGATAATTAGTAAGACAAATATTGATAAGAAAATCACCGAATACCCATAGTTGACACTGATTAGGGAAATGCCAAAAAATACTGTCAGCAAAATGATGATGTCTAACACAGTCTTACTGGTGATGGTTGCGACTACGACAGCTGCTAACACGGCTCCCAAGATCGTCCCGCCAACTCGCTGAAAAAACCTCTGGAAAGTTGCACCCAAGTTCGGTTTCAGGACTAGGATGCTTGTCAGTGTCACCCAATACCCCATTGGTAAATTAGTAATGCTGTATAGGATTACGCCTACAGTGAGAGTTACACTAATGCGGAGAGCATGACGAAAGATTGCTGAGTCTAAGGTGAGGTTGTCTTTGAGTAGGCTTAAGAGCGATCGCTGTTCATCTTCAACTACAAGAAGTTTATCTATATCTCGGCGACTCATCTTGTTATGTTCTACCAGAGATTTAGCTGTCTGAGCCGTATATTGCAACTGCTTGATCAGTTTTTCGATCATCAGCACTAGGTTAGTGAAAGCAACGAGGGTTGTGTAGTCTGTCTCACTCCCAGCAATTGCTTTTCTTTGCAGACTTTCTTGTTCTTTTAGTGCCTCATAAATGCGGTTAAGATTTCCCAGATCGATGCTAGCAGGCTTGCAAGATATGACTTTCGCTATGGCTTGCACAACGACTGATATTTGTTCGAGTGCATCGTCTACTAATTGCTGAACTGCGTGATATTGCTGTTGTTGGAAGTGTGTTTCTAGTAACTCTGTTAAGGCAATAACTGAGCCAAGCAAGCGATCGCCATCTTGAATTAGTACCAATAACTGCTCATCCATCCAACTCCGAGCCGGCTTTCCAATCCGTGCAGTACCTAAAATAGTCCGTGCTGTCTCTAATGCCTGTCTAATTTCGAGAATATTTTCAGGTGTTGTCACCTTACTGAGAAATGCTTGAATGTATTTGGCGATCGCACTGAAGCAGCCAGCCAAAGCTAACCGTAGTGGGTCATAAGGTCTAAAAGGCCACATTACTAAAGAAAGTAACATCGCCCATCCACCTGCAATTAGACATAGCAGCGATCGCATGAGTGCGACTTCCAGATTTCCTGGCTGTGCGATCGTCGAAATAAATGATACACCTACAACCAGACCGACATTTGCACCAGCGTTTCCATACATCGACGCAAAACCAGAAGCAAGTCCCCAGAGAAATGTCAGTACTACAGATAATGCTGAAATTTTAGCGACTAGAGTACCCACAAATACTGAAACAGCCATTCCCAAAGTAGCCGCCACCATCGCCTTAGCTTTGATCTGGTAAGGGCCACCAACATTTGCTAAATTGACAAAGTAAGCCATTAAACCGACAAATAATCCGCTTTCCCTTTGGTTGATGAGTTGCCCAATTAGCATCGGAACCCCCAACGCTAATGCAGCTCGCAAGCCGTTGGATATTGCTGGTTTTCCTGGCTCTGGCTGGATCAGAGACCTGAGAAAATTACTTCGATTCAACTGCATTGTTTTTGTTAACAAAACAAAATTTTTATTTGGATTTTTTAAAATTCTTATATATTTAGATTTATTCTAATTCATCGTGGGCAAGTGAGAGCTTTTCGAGAAAGTTAATATTAGGATTCACCTTTTGCTACTTTATCACTGACAGAATGATTGCCAACCAAGCTTCACAGGTGTATTTCCTAGAGATTGCTAAGGCTGTGTAACCAATTTTAGCCAAAGTTATGCTTGAGATAATTTGAAGCGACCCGAATAATTTGCCTCCATTCGAGTAGAAACTAAAAACAGCTTTTTTTGAAATTAAGTATGAATTTGATCTGTCTCTAATTTAAAATCATTTTTTAGGGGCGATTCATGTAGCTGCGAATGCGTCTACATAAATTGCCCCTAAAAAAATAATCCGATTGTGCAAAATAAATTAGTTGAACAATCAAGCAGTCAGAATATAAGGCGAGTCGATCGCCGCTACACGACCAGCATCTACCAAAGCTTGGTATACCATCGCCGCTACCTCAGCGCGTGTAGCATCACGGGTAGGATTGAGTTGTTTGAGGTTCGGGTGATTGACAATAATCTCCTTGTTTATAGCTTTTACTACCTCATCCTTGGCATATTCAGGAATCTTGGCTTGGTCATCGAAAGCTTTAATAGATGCTGTACCATCAGCAGATAGACCCAACCCATTCACTAGGGAGACAATCACTTGCACGCGCTGAATATTTTTGTTGGGGCCGAAAGTATTGTCAGGAAAACCAGAGAGAAATAAACCTTGATATGCCTGCTGAATAACCTTAGATGCCCAGAAATCTGTGGGTACATCTTTGAATTTCACCACGGGGCGGTTTGGCGATGGGTTGAAAGCTTTTACCAATAATGCGGCGTATTGTGCCCGTGTCATCGTAGCATCGGGTTTAAATGTGCGATCGGGGAAACCATTAACTATCCCCAATTTGACTAATTCCCGAATAAACCCACCTGCCCAATGATTACTAATATCGGTTAATTCGATAGTTGGTGTTGGTGTTGGGGTTGGTGTTGGCGTTCGGCTTGGGGTTGGCGTTCGGGTTGGGG
>NZ_JACKZS010000351.1 GCF_014222285.1 Nostoc sp. UCD121 | reverse complement strand
TTTTTTAGATAGGGTAATATATTTAGATAACTATTTAACGATTAAAGTATATTACAAAATATTTACATTAATGTGAGCGAATACTTTTATATAAAGTCAACAATTACAAAGAAATATTTCGTTTTTTATATCGATTTGTGTCATATAAGCGATAAAATGCCTACTGGGTAAGCGTTTTCTGATAAAAAACAGATATTGCCTAAAGATCACAAGTTACCTGTGGCTGATGATGCCGCTAGGAACTTTCAGAGAGAACACGCATCAAAGGAGCCGAAGAAGCATGTTCACACACGTCAAGTCCACCATTAGACACATTGCGCCTGATAACTTACGCGGACGTAGTTTAATCAAGGTGGTCTATGTCGTGCTTGAGTCCCAGTACCAGAGCGCATTGTCGCAAGCAGTTCGCACGATTAACGCGAACAATCCCAACTTGGCGATTGAAATCAGCGGGTACTTGATTGAGGAACTCCGCGACCCCGAAAATTACGAGGAGTTCAAACGAGAAATTGAGAATGCGAATATCTTCATCGCTTCCCTCATTTTCATCGAAGACTTAGCACAAAAAGTTGTAGCAGCAGTAGAACCACACCGCGATCATCTCGATGTTTCCGTTGTCTTTCCCTCAATGCCAGAGGTAATGCGCCTGAGTAAAATGGGCAGCTTTTCCTTAGCACAGTTGGGTCAGTCAAAAAGTGCGATCGCCCAATTCATGCGGAAACGCAAAGAAAAATCCGGTGCAGGATTCCAAGATGGGATGCTGAAGCTTTTGCGAACCCTACCGCAAGTGCTGAAATTCCTACCTATGGATAAGGCACAGGATGCCCGAAATTTCATGCTCAGTTTTCAGTATTGGCTAGGTGGTTCTCCAGAAAACCTGGAAAACTTCTTGCTGATGCTAGCTGATAAATATGTATTTAAAGGTTTAGAAAAACAAAATTTTGCACCTTCTACGTATGAACAGCCGGTGGTTTATCCCGATTTAGGGATTTGGCATCCTTTGGCTCCCAATATGTTTGAAGATGTCAGAGAGTACCTCAATTGGTATACAGCTCGTAAGGATATTTCTAGCGATCTAAAAGATCCCTTAGCTCCTTGTGTCGGGTTAGTATTGCAACGCACTCACCTAGTTACAGGGGATGATGCCCATTATGTAGCAATGGTGCAGGAGTTAGAAGCATTAGGCGCACGGGTACTACCTGTGTTTGCTGGTGGTTTGGATTTCTCCAAGCCTGTTGAGGCTTACTTCTACGAACCAAATACCAACACACAGTTGGTAGATGCAGTGATATCGCTGACTGGCTTTGCTTTAGTGGGTGGCCCAGCCAGACAAGACCATCCCAAGGCAATTGAGGCACTTAAACGCTTAAACCGTCCTTATATGGTGGCGTTACCCTTAGTATTCCAAACCACAGAAGAGTGGATGGATAGCGATTTAGGGTTACATCCAATTCAAGTAGCTTTGCAAATTGCGATTCCTGAATTGGATGGGGCAATTGAGCCGATTATCTTATCGGGTAGAGATGGAACTACTGGCAAAGCGATCGCACTGCGCGATCGGGTTGAAGCTGTAGCCGAACGCGCCTTAAAATGGGCTAACCTCCGCCGCAAGCCGAAGCTGGAGAAAAAAGTCGCCATCACCGTTTTTAGCTTCCCGCCAGATAAAGGCAACGTTGGAACCGCCGCTTACTTGGATGTATTCGGTTCCATCTACGAGGTAATGAAAGCCCTCAAGAATAACGGCTACGACTTACCAGAATTGCCAGAATCAGCCGAAGCGTTGATGCAAGAAGTCATCCATGACGCTCAAGCACAGTACAATAGCCCAGAACTGAACGTTGCTTACAAAATGTCGGTTCCTGAGTATGAGGCGCTGACCCCCTACTCTCACCGCCTAGAGGAAAACTGGGGCCCACCTCCCGGACACCTTAACAGCGACGGGCAAAACTTGCTAATTTATGGTAAGCAATTCGGTAATGTCTTCATCGGTGTGCAACCAACATTTGGTTACGAAGGCGATCCGATGCGGCTGTTATTCTCCCGTTCAGCTAGTCCTCACCACGGTTTTGCTGCCTACTACACTTACCTAGAGCAAGTTTGGAAAGCTGATGCTGTACTACACTTTGGTACACACGGTTCCTTAGAATTCATGCCAGGTAAACAGATGGGGATGTCTGGAGACTGTTATCCAGATAACTTGATTGGCTCAATTCCCAACCTGTATTACTACGCAGCTAATAATCCGAGTGAAGCGACAATTGCCAAACGCCGGAGTTATGCCGAAACAATTTCTTACTTGACACCACCAGCAGAAAATGCTGGTTTGTATAAAGGTTTGAAGGAACTCAGCGAGTTAATTGCTTCCTACCAAACCTTGAAAGATAGTGGACGCGGTGTTTCCATTGTCAACAGCATCATGGATAAATGCCGGATCGTGAATCTGGATAAGGATATTCACCTGCCAGAAACCGATGCCAGAGACATGAGTGCTGATGAGCGGGATAATATTGTTGGCAACGTCTACCGCAAGTTGATGGAAATCGAGTCGCGGTTGTTGCCTTGTGGTTTGCACGTCATTGGTAAACCACCAAGTGCAGAAGAAGCGATCGCAACTCTTGTCAACATTGCTAGTCTAGATCGTCAAGAAGAAGGAATTCAAGGCTTGCCGGGAATTATCGCTAACAGCCTTGGACGTAACATTGACGATATTTACCAAAATAATGACAGAGGCATTTTAGAAGATGTCCAGTTATTGCAAGATATAACTTTGGCAACCCGTGCAGCAGTTACCGCCCTTGTCCAAGAGCAAATCGACGCGGAAGGACGAGTTTCTTTAGTTTCCCGGTTGAATTTCTTCAACATGGGCAAAAAAGAACCTTGGGTAGAATCATTGCATAAAGCAGGTTATCCCAAAGTCGATAACGCAGCCCTAAAACCCCTATTTGAGTATTTGGAATTCTGCCTAGAGCAAGTTTGTGCCGACAACGAACTCGGAGCATTACTCAGAGGCTTGGAAGGCGAGTACATCCTACCTGGCCCTGGTGGCGATCCCATCCGCAACCCGGATGTATTACCCACGGGTAAGAATATCCATGCTTTAGATCCGCAATCCATCCCAACAACAGCAGCAGTCCAATCAGCCAAAATCGTTGTAGACAGGCTTTTGGTACGTAACAAGGCAGAAAACGATGGAAAATGGCCAGAAACCATCGCCTGCGTCCTTTGGGGAACCGATAACATCAAAACTTACGGTGAATCCCTAGCGCAAATTATGTGGATGGTGGGCGTGCGTCCAGTTCCCGATGCCTTGGGACGGGTGAACAAGTTGGAATTGATATCTTTAGAAGAGTTGGGACGACCCAGAATTGATGTGGTAATCAACTGTTCTGGTGTATTCCGCGACTTGTTCATCAACCAAATGAACCTGCTAGACCAAGGCGTGAAGATGGCAGCCGAGGCGGATGAACCCTTAGAAATGAACTTTGTTCGCAAACACGCCTTGCTGCAAGCTGAGGAAATGGGGATTAATCTGCGTCAAGCGGCGACGCGCGTTTTCTCCAACGCTTCTGGTTCCTACTCGTCAAATATCAACTTGGCGGTAGAAAACAGCACTTGGGATAGCGAAGCCGAGTTGCAGGAAATGTATCTCAACCGGAAATCCTTCTCCTTCAATTCCGATAACCCCGGAATCATGGACGAATCCCGGCAGATTTTTGAAAGCACATTGAAAACTGCTGATGCAACTTTCCAAAATTTGGATTCTTCGGAGATTAGCTTAACGGACGTTTCCCACTACTTTGATTCAGATCCCACTAAGCTGGTGGCAAGTCTGCGCGGTGATGGTAAAAAACCAGCATCTTATATTGCAGATACAACCACAGCCAACGCCCAAGTGCGGACATTATCAGAAACCGTGCGTTTGGATGCGCGTACCAAATTATTAAATCCCAAATGGTACGAGGGGATGCTGTCTCACGGTTACGAAGGTGTGCGCGAACTCTCCAAGCGGTTGGTAAATACAACGGGTTGGAGTGCGACAGCCGGCGCTGTGGATAACTGGATTTATGAGGATACTAACGAAACCTTCATCAAAGATGAAGAAATGCAGAAACGGTTGTTGAACCTTAATCCCCATTCTTTCCGCAAGATTGTATCAACTTTGTTGGAAGTGAATGGACGCGGTTATTGGGAGACTAGCGAGGACAATTTAGATCGTCTGCGCGAGTTGTACCAAGAAGTTGAAGATCGGATTGAAGGGATAGACTAGGATTACATGGGCAGGCTTTATGCCTGCCTTAATAATGAGATAAGGTTAATTATGGATAATTGGCAAGATATTACTGATGATAGATTAGTAAGACCAATACATCCTGGCGAAGTAATTGCAGATATTTTAGATGATTTAGATATTAATACCGCAACTTTTGCAGTAATTTTAGGAGTATCTAATCAGACAATTCAGGAAATTATTCATGGACAAAGAGCAATTACAGTAGATATAGCAATACGTCTTGGTAAAGCTTTAGGAAATGGGGAAAGACTTTGGCTTAATCTTCAGCAAAAAGTTGAACTTTGGGATGCTTTGCAAAGCCATAAAGAAGAATATGAGCAAGTCATGACATTGGTTTAGAGGAATAAGTATCAGAGTATAGAATAGTACTACTAAGGCCGACATCTTGTCTGCCTTTAGCTTTTTATAAGTAGGGCTTGCTGAAAAAGTCGTATTTAAGCCAGATCAAGAATCAATTAACAATGCTTGTAAGTGAAAATATAATTTA
>NZ_JACKZS010000350.1 GCF_014222285.1 Nostoc sp. UCD121 | reverse complement strand
TAAGTTGATAGCTGAGTGTGACTGGGAGCCAGAACACGGCTTAGAAGTACGCTTTCGCAATGGAGTAGCAGACGATGCAGATCAGATAGGTGAAACAGGACGGTAAAAACTATATACCTTGGCATAAAACCGTGGTGAATTGAAGCATAGCGCTTATATACTACGATTACTTATTAACAAGAGCTAAATAGCCTTAACCTGTCACAGATGGTCAACCCCAAATACTCCCATGAGAACTTACCTCTACAGTGGCTCTCTCGTGCTGAAGGTAGCGCGATGGGAAAAGCCCTACGAGATCGAGTGCCGCGATCTAGCCATGAAGAGTGGAAACCTGCCCCCAATCGTCCTGACTCAGTTGCGCTGCTGGAGGAATCCAACCAAGGAAGATTGCTGGAATTGGTGCCGATTCGGTATGGACGAATGCTGAAATCTCCTTTTGCATTTCTGAGGGGGGCAGCGAATATCATGGCAGCCGATCTGAGCGAAACTCCCAAGACAGGAATCAAAGTACAGACTTGTGGAGACAGCCATTTGTCCAACTTTGGTGGATACGGTACACCAGAGAGAAATCTCGTCTTTGATGTCAATGACTTCGACGAAACCCTTTGGGCCCCTTGGGAATGGGATGTTAAGCGTTTAGCTACAAGCATTGTGGTGGCAGGTAGATACCTCAAACTAAGAGACAAAATCAGTCGGGCAGCAGCGATGGCATCTGTGCAGTCTTACCGAGAACGGATGAATGAGTACGCCCAAATGACTGCTCTGGAGGTATGGTATGCCCACATTGGGGTGGAATCGCTACTCACCTTTACTACTCACACTAAAGAACTAAATATTGTCAAAAGTGAAGTGAAAAAAGCAAGGGCGTTCAAGCCTGTTTTGGATCTGCACAAATTAATCGAAACAGTGAAAGGACAGCGCCGTTTTATTGACAATCCTCCCTTATTATTCCATCCGTCACCTGGAGATCCGCTTGTATCAGAGATGTTATCCGTTTTTCATAAATATCGGAAAACCCTACGTGAGGATTCCCGTATTTTACTAGACCAATATCAGATTGTTGATGTAGCAATGAAGGTAGTGGGTGTTGGCAGTGTCGGTACACGCTGTGGTGTTGCCCTCCTGGTGACAGGGGATAATGACCCTTTATTTCTGCAAATTAAAGAAGCTCGTGCTTCAGTACTGGAACCCTATGCAGGAAAAAGTAGTTATGAGAACCATGCCCAACGGGTTGTAGCAGGACAGCATTTGATGCAAGAAGCCAGCGATATCTTCCTGGGCTGGACAAAAGGCGATAGTGGTCATGACTTCTACCTGCGGCAACTCAGAGATATGAAAACTTCCGTCGAGATTGAAGGAATGTCGGAGACGGATTTGAAGGGCTACTCCCATTTATGTGGTTGGGCGCTGGCGCGTAGTCATGCTCGTTCGGGGAATCGATTTGCTATTAGTGGTTATCTCGGTCAAAGTGACACATTTGAGCGGGCGATCGCTAATTTTGCAGTAGCTTACGCCGATCAGACCCAGAGGGATTACGAAGCACTAGCTGATGCAGTTGCGGCAGGGCAGATTAAGGCAATCGAGGAATAATTTTGGACAAGGATTTCAATCCGAAATAATGAAGAAATTGAACGCAAATACAGCCCAGCATCCAACTAAAAAGCGATTTCGCCTGTTTCAGGGAATTTTACCTTTGGCCGGAGCCAGAATTGGAAATGATATCGTTGCGGGTATTGTGCTAGCAGCACTGGGCATTCCAGAAGTCATGGGATACACAAAAATTGCCGGAACGCCCATTGCCACAGGTCTTTATACACTTATTCTTCCAGCCTTGGCGTTTGCGCTTTTTGGATCTTCTCGCCATCTGGTGGTCGCTGCCGACTCTGCAACAGCTGCAATCCTAGCAGCTGGGCTATCAGGCTTGGCAGCGTTGGGGAGTTCCCAATATTTAGCGGATTCAGAATTAGTCGCCATTTTAGTAGCTGGACTTTTACTGTTAGCACGCCTGTTTCGATTGGGTTTCCTAGCGGATTTTCTGTCGCGTACCGTGTTGGTAGGTTTCTTGACTGGGGTAGGAATTCAAGTAGCGATCGGTCAATTAGGTGGATTGTTGGATCTTAAGGGTGGGGGAAATAATCCAATCCAGCAAATCATTAATACCTTTGAAGGTCTGCCCCATGTTAACCCATTAACGATCGCGATCTCTCTAGCTGTCTTGATTACCATTAAACTATGCGACAGATTGCTTCCAAAATTTCCAGGTGCTTTGCTGGCTGTAATAGTAGCAATTATTGGCAGTTGGCTGTTTAACTTTGCTAGTCATGGAGTTATGGTAGTTGGATCTATCCCCAGCGGACTGCCATCCTTTGGGTTTCCCACTGTTGCTCTGAGTGAAATTGGGCAATTATTTGGCATTGCCCTATCGTGCTGTATCGTCATTGTTGCCCAAAGTGCAGCGACCTCACGCGCTTACGCCTTCCGATACAACGAGGACTTTAAAGAAAATATTGACCTTGAGGGTTTAGCTCTGGCGAATCTGGCGGCGGGGATGAGTGGAACCTTTGTGGTCAATGGTAGCCCGACCAAAACTGAAATTGTTGACACAGCAGGAGGACAAAGCCAAGTAGCTCAACTGACCACAGTAGCAATGGTGTTAGTAGTTATCCTCTTCTTCACTCAACCAATTAGCTATTTGCCGAATGCGGTTTTAGCAGCAATTGTATTTTTGATTGGACTAAAATTGATTGACATTCAGGGGATGAAGAAAATATTTTCGACCCATCGTGACGAGTTTTATCTTGCGCTCGTTACTACTGCTACGGTTGTTTTTATCGGTGTTAAAGAGGGTATTGTTTTAGCAATTATTTTGTCGCTGATCTTGCATGTGCGTCATAGTTACCGACCGCATTCAGCCATCATTATTCCCGATGCTCAGAGATTATGGCAGCAGATCCCTGTGCGTATCGGCAGTGTATCAGCATCTGGTCTGATCGTTTATCGGTTTAGTAGAGACTTGTTTTATGCTAATGCCAGCTTCTTTTCAGAGGAGGTGCAAAATCTCGTGAAAAATGCTGAATCACCCGTGCAGTGGTTTATTCTGGAGTCGAGAGCAATTACTGAAATCGACTACTCCGCATCCCAAACGATTCGGGATGTCGTCAAGGAATTATCCCTTCAGAACGTAACTTTTGTCGTGTCCGGTCTGTCGCCGGAGGTAAAAGTCCAGTTCGAGCGGGACGGGCTGACAGATTTAATCGGAGCTAATCGGTTTTTTAACCACTTAGAAGAGGCGTTGGCGGCTTTCCACGAAGTTGGCAACGAACAATCAACTTAAAGTAATTACAAGTCACTGTGCAGTCGTCGCTCATGAGCGACTAATAGCCAGACTACTATAGCAATCCTATTTGAGATCCGAACAGGGTTCATACTGATGCAGCTTGGGAAAATCAAATTCTTGGTGATTGGTGAAGAACTTAAACAGCCACTTGACAAGAGAAAAAGATTTGCACAAATGCCAATACTTTCTCAAAAAGTTTTTGGTCTGTAACCAAACATCTTCTACAGGATTTTGTTCAGGGGCATTAGGGGCAAATCGAATACAAGTAATTTGCCACTGTTCTGGTTGATGGTGATCGTTAACGCTTGACAAAAACTTTTTAACTTCGTCCGACCTATGATAACTAGCTCCATCCCAAATTAAAGCAATTCTTTTTCCGGGACGTTGGTTTTGTAGATACTTAATGAAATTTACTGTACTTGATGAATTTCCAGTCGGATACTCGTGAACGATAAACTCTTGTGTTTTATAATCTAATGCTCCAAAATAAGTTTGTTTATCTTTAATATTTTTAATGGCAATTTCAATTCTGATATCTGTCTTTCCCCAAACGTATCCGCAGACATCATTTGCAAGTAAATGGCACTCATCCACAAAAAAGACAACTAGATGTCCTGACTCTATCTCAGTTTGGTTCTGAGTCAGAAAATTGATAATTTCTTCCCTCTTGATTTTGACCAAATCTGGATTGAAATTCGGGTTGATTTTCTGAGATTTCTTCCAACTAATCCTTGCCGATGACAGCAAATCATAGTAGCTTTGTTTTGATTGATAAATGACACCATAATTCTCATCTAGATGATTCACCAATTCATCTATATTGCAATACTCTTTTTCTCTCAACCATCTGATAATTTCTGTATGTTGTTCTGTTGTTAAATAACTCTTCGCACCTTTATAACCTAACTTGATACCGTCTATTCCTTCAGCTTCAAATCTTTGTTTCCAATTTGTAATACAAGACTTATTCATTCCCACAAGTTTAGTAATCTGAGAGTATGGTTCACCCTGTAACACCATTTTTACTGCTATTGCCCGTTTAAGTTCTCTCGCTTCTGGATGACTGTGAATGAACTCTGTTAAAATTCCTATTCTGTCTGATTTTTGTTGTTGTTCTAGTAAAAAGTTCTTCATCGGTATAATCTGTCATCAAGGCTTTAGTATAAACGTATCATAAGTTTGTATCTCATTTAGGATTGCTATATCTATTTATAGATTGCCAAGAGTGCGATTGCTTACCATCTAATTTATTAGGTTAAGACTTATTCTGTTGAGGAATCTAATAAAAACCTCTGTCTTAGTTAGTCCACTATCAATACTGCTCGGTTAAGGAGAAATAGAGGTAAAACAAAGAAAATAGTGTTCGCGGATGTTTTACGCGAATAAAAAGATGGGACTTACTTTTTCTCTTTGAGGCTATCGTACAAGTCCACCCAATTTTGACGAAGAGAG
>NZ_JACKZS010000349.1 GCF_014222285.1 Nostoc sp. UCD121 | reverse complement strand
ATAGGACATAGGTTTATATTTCTAGGATTAACTTATAAAAATTTAGGAGATATCCAAACATCTTTTCAAATGTACAATCAGGCTGTTACTTTTGCTGATGACAACCACTATACTCAAATTAAAGCTAGGGCTTTAACTGGTCTGGCAGAACTTTATCGAGAACAGCAAGAATTTGAGACTGCATTTTCTTATAATTCAAAAGCGATAGTTCTGCTGGATAAAATAGGTGCTAAATGTGACCTTGCTGAAGCTTACTATCAATTAGGATTGACTTATCAGAAAATGGAAGAATTAGAAAACAGTAAGGAAAATTTTGATAAAGCGATTCGACTATTTAGAGAAATAGAAGCACCCAAGCAAATTGAGAAGGTAAGACGTGCGAAGGAAAATGGTGGAAGTAATCAGATAGAGTGAAATGAAATACAAGATTTCTCGTCATGCTGAACAAAAAAGGAACTAGGTAGCGAAAAATTTTTATTTAATGTCATGTGTTTATTAGCGACAAAATAACCAAACAGTAATTATATATCCTGCCATCATTCCCTGACTTAGACCACTCAGGTTAGGATTTGAGAAACTTGGGTCAGTTTTAAGCGTCCATTTATACCACAGCCAACCAAGAAAAAAACCAGCACTAGAACCAAGTAAAGCAACAATAAATGAGCGCAAAAATGTTAATAAGCTGTACTTAAAATTTTTCAAACGCACCTTTAACGCTACCTGTGTTCGTCTGCCCTACATACTGTCCATGTACAGGTATTGATTATTGGCGATTTACTTTAGAATCTTGACCCGCAAAGAGACTGAAGTTGAACTTCCGGCAAGTTCCGATTCTTTTCCCGACAAACTAACACATCAGTTAACCGTCGTTCAGCATAGAACTGATGAGCTATCCAACCCAAGGGAAGACCAGCCAATAGTCCAACAATTAACCCAATTATCAAGCTAGAAACAAGATTCTTTCTAGTGATAGTATTCTGCCTCTCTACTCTTGCTGACATAATTCCCCTCCAAATGAATAAAATGCCTTTATTAAAATTATCGCGTCTCCCCAAATTCCTTGATATATTCCACCAAATCTCTGGTGTAACCACCCTCAGAAATTCGCCCCAAGTCCCCCACCAAAATAAACAATTCTCTCGCTCTACTCACAGCCACATTAAGTAAATTAGGTCGGCGATTGATAAACCAGAGGCTATCAGTTTGTTGGCATTGGCGAGTCGATAAAATTATCACTGATTTCTGCCCACCTTGGAATGTGTGAACTGTGCCAATGCTTTGCTTTGAAAAATCAGTCCAGCGAGATCGTAAACGTTGAGTCAGCGCATCTACTTGACGACGGTAAGGTGAAATCACGCCAATCGTGTTGTCAGAATCAGGAGAATTTAAGCAATAACCCGCCGCTAACAACTCCTCAATCAACGCCTCTACTACATCAACCTCTGCCCAATTAACGTTGTTCTCAAGTTTCCCTTCAACTTGGCAACCAATTAAGTTAGCACCCAACCGAGAAGCTTGAGGCTCAGTTTTAATGATCATGCCGTAATTACACAAGCGATCGCAAAAATCAGCAATCACCGGAACACAACGGTAATGATATTTAAGGATAATCCCCTGACCAATATCTTGCGGTTGCCCTGATGCCCCAGCCGCTCGGTGATAAGCTGTTGTTGCTGTGGGGCTGTAGCGGTCATAATCTACATCCGTTAGTCCCTGTTCTAAAAATGACTTGCTGCGATATTCCTCTTTCTTCTGGTCGCTCAAATTAACAACCGGCTCCAGTTGCAATGGATCGCCTACAATCAAAGCCCGATTACACCGCACTAAAACAGGGAAAACCTGATGTGGTGGAATCTGACCCGCTTCATCTACAATTACTTGGTCAATACAGCCACTATCGGGATAGGGTAACAAATTGCGGATGGAGTGCAAAGTGCAAAGAAACACCGGAAATAACAGGCTGATATCCCGATAAATGTTTCTCCAATTATGACTTAACTGACGAAAAGCATCCCATTCGCCATTCAATAATGCAATGTAAGTTCTAATGGAAGCTATCACCTCATCTTTCCGTCGCAGAGCTTCTTGTTGCTGAAATTGCCAAGACCACTCAAACAACTCTACTTGCAGCGAGTGCAATTTGGTGTAGAAACGACTGTAAAAATCTTTGGGGGGATAAGTGGCGAGTCGGTTTTCGATTTCAGAACGGCGAGTAATGAGGTCTTCTCGTTGCTGCTTTCTTGACTCAATCTGCTGTTGTGTGCTGTCAATACCATTCTGTTGTTGCTGCCAGTTCAATGCTTCTGCAATAAGCTGGTCAACGCTCTGTTGGGCGGCGATGAGAGATTCAGTTGTTAGTGGGATTTGAAATTGAAAAGGGGTGGCCAGCGTCGCTAACACAGGCATCTCTATCTGTTTATGCAAGCGTTTGAGAATATGATGTGCGCTGGTTTTGGTTATCCAGTGCCAGAATCGTTTAATCGTCTGCAAAATCTGGACAAACCATTTGTCATTTCTACTAAATGCCTGCTTGTAATCTTCAGACGGCAAAGAACGCCTAGCAGTGTCAAGATGTTCCCCTATCTGCTGGTAAGCTTCTAGGGGGAACTTATTGTAGTCGCGGTCAAATTCTAATGGTGACGAAGATTCAAATGCAGAGGTTTTTATCGCCACTGAGAGCAATTGTATATCGTGGCATAGCGACTCTAATAACTGCTCATCAGCTTTTTTTTGTTGTTGATCATGCTCATCTTGCTTTATGTGAGATTCTATCTGCTGAACACCTGCTAACAATTGTTGCTTCGTTGACTCCCATTCATCGTAATTAAATGTTTCTTTGGCTAACCAATCGAGTGCAGCTTGCAAGCTAGGTAAAACTTGAGTGTCAACTAAATCCCTAGAACCTCCTGATAAGTAGAAACGGTCAGAGGTCAGGTTGTTGGCTAGGATTTTCTCAACGTTATTTACAGCAAATTTGTTAGTGCTTGTTACCACAGTTAGGTTACTTCTATCTTCACCCGTTGTTGCTAATTCGACTGCTCGACGTACCACTTGCTGCGCTATCTTATGTAACAACAGTGTGGTCTTGCCATTCCCCGGTGGGCCAATCACAGCAGTAACAGGTTGATCCTTAGAATGTTTGAGAGCAAGTGCTTGATAGTCATCCGCCTGTGAGTTCGGAAAAGCACCCAAAAAAAGTACTTCATGTTGAGGTGCTTTTGGTTGTCCAAATAAATATTCGTAAGCCGGATGTCCTGGTCTTGACCACTGAAAGTAATTCTGGTCGCTAATTTTCTGAAAATCTTTTTTGAGGTTGTAATTAAAAGCAGCGTAGTCAAAATCCAATAGATAAGGGAGAAGTTTTGACCGCACGGGGAACGGCGGTAATTCAATCAGTCCCATAAAGTCTTGTAGCGTTTTAAAGGGACGATTGAAAGTAGTTTCGAGAAAAACTTTCAACCCCTCCCTTGTTACCAGGGACTCAGCCGCTTCTTCCTCTAGCCCATACCACTGCATCAAATTGGGAATAACAGGCTGAAACTCATAATCAGTTAAATTCCATCCGCTACTGCGATAATTGCCCTCGAATATTGGGGAAACGTTGATAGTGAACAACGGGCGAAATTGACGGCGATTCGATTCAACTACATAAAGTTGCGGGAAAGCTACAGCAATTGATGGTAATTTTGTTTGCTCAAAGTTCTTTGCACTTTTAAACGGTTGCTTTAGTTTTTTAAATAAAGACTCGTCTATTAATAATTTATCGCCTACCAGATTTACGAGAGAGTCCCAGATGTTCGGTTGTTCTGAATCGTCAGCTTCTACTTTGGCATTACTCAAATTTTCAACATGGATGTAATCTAACCAAGCTTTGAGTAATTCTCGAATCTGTGAATCTTCCGCCATCTCTGTTTCTCCCCTCGCACCCAATCATGAATCACAGGTAAAAAGACTCTAAAAGTAGAGATTACCTGACAATTTACCTAAAGTCACTCATCCCCTAGTAAGGCTTCGAGCTTATTTAAAAGGTTTACTAGCTGCTTTTGCTTTCTAGGTTCTTTCCATAACTGACGCTTCTTAATGCGTTGGGTGATATTTTGGAGGCGGTCTGGTATTTGGTTAGTTGTTTTAGATGAGGATGTTTGTTCATCATCAGTCCAATCTGTAATTTTTTCTTTGATTTGGCTTAAAGACCAATCCGATGCTATCGCTTCGGATAAAAGTTTTTTTCGGATTTCATTATTTCTTACCCGCGCCAAGACTTGTGCTTTGGTGTATTCCAGTTTCCCTGAACGCAGTGCCATTAAAATTTCTTCGGGCAGATTTAGCAAAGGTAAGCGTGTGGTAATGAACGATAGCCAATTCATGAGTCCCAGGCTCTCAAACACCTGTTGTACCGTGTTTGATTGTTCTTCATCTAGGTTAGGAGAAACGTTTTTACTAGATTCAGTTTTCTCGGCTAACTGGTCAGAAACGTTGTCAAGAGTTTGTGGATTATCGGGGTTAGGAAAAACGTTTTTACTAGATTCAGTTTTCTCGGCTAACTGGTCAGAAACGCTGTCAAGAGTTTGTGGATTATCGGGGTTAGGAAAAACGTTTTTACTAGATTCATTTAATGAGGATTTTGACGGCTGTTCCCCCTTGCTGTGAGCGTTTTTCATTCGATACAGCAAGGATTTGACGGCTTCTACATCGCAATGCAGTCGGATTGCCAACAGGTGCAATATCCCTTCAGTTTCTTCAACAGGGTTAAGGTCTTCTCGTTGCAGGTTTTCAATCAAAGCCAACTGAAACGCTTGGTC
>NZ_JACKZS010000348.1 GCF_014222285.1 Nostoc sp. UCD121 | reverse complement strand
GACCAAGCGTTTCAGTTGGCTTTGATTGAAAACCTGCAACGAGAAGACCTTAACCCTGTTGAAGAAACTGAAGGGATCTTGCACCTGTTGGGAATCCGGCTTCATTGCGATGTAGAAGCCGTCAAATCCTTGCTGTATCGAATGAAAAACGCTCACAGCAAGGGGGAACAGCCCTCAAAATCCTCATTAAATGAATCTAGTAAAAACGTTTCTCCTAACTCAGATAATCCACAATCTGAGGACAACATTTCTGACCAGTTATCCGAGAAAAATGAATCTAGTAAAAACGTTTTTACTAACCCAGATAATCTGCAATCTGAGGACAACGTTTCTGAGCATTTAGCCGAGAAAAATGAATCTAGTAAAAACGTTTCTCCTAACCTAGATGAAGAACAATCAAACACGGTACAACAGGTGTTTGAGAGTCTGGGACTCATGAATTGGCTATCGTTCATCACCACACGCTTACCTTTGCTCAATCTGCCTGAAGAAATTTTAATGGCACTGCGTTCTGGTCAGTTGGAATACACCAAAGCACAAGTGTTGGCGCGGGTAAGAAATAATGAAATCCGAAAAAAACTTTTATCCGAAGCGATAGCTAACTATTGGTCTTTAAGCCAAATTAAAGAAAAAATCACAGATTGGACTGATGATGAACAAACATCCTCGTCTAAAGGATCTAACCAAATACCAGACCGCCTCCAAAATATCACCCAGCGCATTAAAAAGCGTCAGCTTTGGAAAGAGCCTAGAAAGCAAAAGCAGTTGGTAAACCTTTTAAACAAGCTCGAAGCCTTACTAGGGGATGAGTGACTATGACCGCTACAGTCTCACTGCTTCCACAGCCTATCACCGAGCGACTGGGGCATCAGGACAACCCAGAGATATCGGCCAGGGCATTATCCTCAAATATCATTACCGTTGCGCTCTGGTGATTGCGCTCTTTCTGCTCAAGCCTGTGCAATTACGGTATGGTCATCAAAATTGACCATCCTGTAGGGGGATTATGTGGGTTAACTACCTTGATTAAGATATGAATTGCTAGCAGTTATTGAAATACAATTGCTTCAGGCGATTGGCTGTAAAAGGAAAGTTACGTCTCATGGGTGAAGCAAAGCGCAGAAGAAAATTAGACCCGAATTATGGTATCGGTGGAGTAACGCCCAGAGAAAAACCAGAGGTGATTCCTGAGATAATTTACACTGATCGCATTCAGCTAAAAAATCTCCCGTTGACGATTGAATCACTAGCGGATTACGACTTAACAATCATTGACTGTAATTTTCGAGGAATCGACCCAAATTTAATACATGCAAATTTTGAGCATTTGAGAGATGAAGCAATGGGGTTTTGTCAGAAATCTTATTCCTATGGAAGGAAAAATTATCTGAACCCATTGATTAGTAATAAAGAAAATTTAGAGCGGTTAAAAAATCAAATGGGAAATAAACAGGGTGTGCTGTTTATTTATCATGACTATGAACTGTCGGAATTATCTACATTATTTTGGGTTGAAGCAGTAGATTGTGAACGTCAAGTAAAAATGGCTTTAGGAGATTATGTAGGTAGTTGGATTGCTAATTTAGTTAAAGAATCAGCAAGACTTGCATCTCTAAACAACTTCCCCATATTGACTTATTCTCGGATTTCACAAATAAATGATGAAAAGCCAGCCTCATTTTTTCTAGCTAATTTAGCCAATACCTCAAGATAGTTGTCTATTGCTAGACAGTTACCAGTAATAAAATGCCCAAAAATTGCTTGTAGGGTTTCATCAAGTTTTAAAGACTCAAGTCCTGCGATCACTGTCAGTGGTCAAGGTGTCTTTCTTTCCAGGTTTTAAGAACTCGTGGCTCGGAGTCGGCGTAGCGGAGTGGCTCTTGCGGGCTTGCAGGATCTAGTCGGCCCAACCAATAATCTTTCTGCCCGTAAGAGCCACCGACTCAGAGAGCGAAGCGGTCACGAGTTCGTCGGGTCAACACGGCTACTGACGGGTCTACTCCAAAAATCGCATTCAATTCTTGTGATTAAACCTGACCTTGAAATTATCTTCAGTACACTGTTGTCTGCCTAGACACAATAAGAATACTTGATACAAAAATGAGTATTGCGGGTAGCAATAGGGAGTATTTGTGCGGAGAATTTCTGTTTTGCTTCAAACGGACGCTCACACCTTTTGGATCAAAAATGAGTATTTGCGCGTCATCTAAAGCCAAATTATTGCTTAGAAACACATTTTGAGCAAAACTCTACTTTTTCATATTACTCTGCACTACATTTGTAGTATTCCAACTGCACTCCACTTGTGAGTTATAGGGTGGCCGCCGAGATACGTGCAAAAAGAGACACGTTGTAAATAAATATTGCAAACAATCCCTTGTTGATTTACTAACTTGCCCAAAAATGATAATGGATGAATCAAACTTTTGCACGGTAAAACCAAGCTTTCACCCCTTTTTGTCCTTGACACTTGCCCATAAATGACCCTTTACGGGAATGTCTTCATTTGAATATCCAAGTTAAGGTTGAGGCTGAAAGAACGGTAAATCAAGGTTTTTGACAATTGCCTTTACAAAACTTTACAACGTGTCCCATTTTGCGCGTATCTCGGTGGCTACCCTTATACAAAAGCTATGCTGTAAACACCACTTATTACATAGGATTTATGTAGATTACAAGTATTGAAATAGTAGTTCTGAATACCTTGCCCAAGTGGTAGCTGTTGGGTAGCTCAACTGGTGACACCCCGCTACCAGTTGAGCAGTAAAAAAGCGAGTTGTTGAAAATTTGATGATTCCCCAACTGGTAGCTATACAGTAGCCCTACTGCTACCAGTTGGGCATAAGACATATAAAGAAAAATTCTGGTGTAATGCTCACTGAATATGACTTACAGCAAATTTTGAACGCTGGATTCATTCTCAATAACTTCAAAATTATTGAGAATGAATAATACACTAGTGTTGCAATTGTGCTTCAATAATTCTTTCATTAACTTAACCCAGCCCACTTAACATCCGATTTTTTTTCTTCATACCTGAATAGAAATTGTTCCTTTTACAATCTCCACGCTTGTTGATAGAGATGAAACTTGTTTTAAGTGGTGAAATTGTCTGATTAATCACAGTTACAAATAGCAGACATTTTGCACCTAAAACCCCGATTCCTATGCAAAATAGCAGACATTTTGCACAGCTTATACACGCTTTTAACTGTTATAGCTGTCAAGTAACTTTGACTATTCAGTACAAAATGTCTGCTATTTAGAACATCGCTTTGACCAAAAAATTGGTGTCTAATACATACACCAACTAGCTTTTAGCCATTTTTATCAAACTGGCTCATTCTCAATAACTCTAAAATTATTGAGAATATATAATACTTTTGTGTTTCAAGTGTACTTCAAAAAACTGCTCAATCGATCAACTTCTTCAGTAAGTGAATCTGAAATTTCTCCTGTGAGTTCAGCCGTCACTCTATATATTTAACGTTAACTGAAACAGAAACTCGTCTAACGCAACAACTACACTAAACACTCGTAAACCCGTAAACTTGGTGTAGTTTAACCGTATTAAATCAGTCTCATCCGACACTAATATTTTTGGCCGTCCAAAAGGACAGAAACAGTGGTTTTTTGTCCTTTTGGCCGTCCACTGAGCGCCAACCTTACTCAATTGTCATGCTCTGCTGAGAAATGCCCACCTGTCAACGGCCGTCCAAAAGGACAAAAATGACCAGTTTTTGTCCTTTTGGCCGTCCACTGTTTTTGATAAAAATCTTCTATAACTTATATCCAGTCTCAATTACAGCCACTTTTTTGAGCAATTTTTATTGTCAATAAGACCCAGGCTTATTGAGAATACGTAATCATGATATGTTGCAATTGTGTTTCAAAAAGTCTTTCTTGAGCTTAACCCACGAGTCAGGTGTATGCTCGGCGTGGCTCACAGACTAAAACCACGACTACGCGACTGCCGTTCGCGTTCAAGTTCCGCTTCATAAAAATGAGCTTTTAATTCCTGATTCCAATCAGGATAAGTCGGTTTAAATCTTTTACCATTCGGTAACAATTCTAATACTGCACTAGCAGTTTTCTCCCCCTGCTCATCGTTATTAAATGCCAGAACTACCCTATAGCAATTTTTGAGAAATTCTAGGGGTAAATTGTTCGGGTCATCAGCTACCATAAACATTGTTCTCATCGATGGTAAGGCTCCAGTTTTGGCTAGGACATACACACCTACTGACACCGCATCAATTGGCGAAGAACATAAAAAGACGTTTTTAATTTCTTCTTGTGGATTCTGCCCCAAATTTATATGAAACCAACCATTTGAAACAGAGGCGTTTTGGTCATACTCAACAGTCTGATGATTATGTCCGGGGTTTGACCAAACTAATGCACCAGTTTTTTCACCATCCAGATTACGTTTGATAAATAAAATCTGCTTTTGCTCATTGATATAAAGCAAATTGTGGTTATGTAATCTTTCAATAAAAGAATCTGGTATACCGCGTTTCTCACTCAAGTATTTATACAATTTTGGCCACAGAGCTATATCCTCTTGTGGTGGAGTGAACTGAGGCTGTTGCTGTTTGCGTTCAATAAGAAGAAACAGCTTTTCTTTCTCCTCAACTGGGAGTGGTTTCGCAGGTTTTAGCAGCAATTCGTTAATCGGCTCATCATCGCGTTCTGGTTGGTAGTCAATGCCACGATGTTTTTGCAGTCCTGGGAAGGTATAGGTGTAGCGAACTGCAAACATAAACGCTTCAAACCGCAAACAAGGCGATTTTGAAACCACATTCTCTGCAAATAAGGGT
>NZ_JACKZS010000347.1 GCF_014222285.1 Nostoc sp. UCD121 | reverse complement strand
GCCCCCCACTCCCCACTCCCCACTCGGTATTATTGCGGTAAAAAGATAAATGCGATCGCTACGCAAAATTTGGGACAGTAGTTAAGAAACCTAACCAGTTTTAACTCAAAATTATGCCAAAGCCTCGTTTTTTTCGCTTCTTTTACTACCTCAATTGGCGCACGCTCAAAAAAACTTTTGCTAGGACAATGGAAAGACGACTTTTGGGACTTGCCTCAGAAATCGCCTTCAATGCCATGTTATCGCTGTTTCCAGCGATTCTTGCTGTCCTCACAGCCATTGGTTTATTGGCAGAATCTTTACAAGCTACCTTTAAACAACTAGCGGCCCAACTTAGTCAAATCCTACCTGAACAGGCCCTGGTTCTAATTCGTGATTTTGCTACCACAGAAATTACCAATTCTAGAAACAGTGGCTTATTTTCTTTGAGCTTTGTATTAGCAATTTGGACTGCTTCTGGGGCGGTGAATACCGCTATGACAGCCCTCGACCAAATTCATCAAATTCCTTCAGAAAATATGCGCCCCTTTTGGAAAGCCAAGCTCGTCTCTCTGGGATTAACAGTTGGTACTATGTTGCTTTTAGTGCTGGCTTCTTTCTTAGTGTTTACCAGCGATTGGCTTTTGGGAATCGTAGTGCGCGAGAATAGTTCCTTGATCGTCTTATTGCATCTTTGGCAGCTGTTACGCTGGCCTTTAGCTTTAAGTATTGTTGCTGTTGCTTTTGGCTTTGTCTATCGCTATGGGCCAAGTGTATGGAACTCAGGCACGCCAATGATGCCCGGAGCAATTTTGGCAGCTGTTTTTTGGGCAATATTATCTGCTCTATTTAGGCTTTATGTGGCGAATTTTGGCAATTATAATAAAGTATATGGTGCTATAGGGGCTGTGATAGTTTTAATGCTCTGGCTGTCGATGAGTGCTGCTGTACTGTTAATCGGCGATCAGTTGAACGTGACAGTCGGTGAAGATATGCGCCTAAAAGCACAGTCACAATCTAACAAAAAATATTAATTTGTAAATCCTTGAGAAAACTTTTGCAAAAGCTCACTAGGGGAGTAGAATATCTAACGATTCAATGCAAAATTAGCGATCGCCTTCATGCCAGATTCTCCTCCTCGGTTTTCTATGATTGAACCTGATGCTAAAGCACCCACCTTGAAGCGCCTGCGTCAGTTAAGTCGCCTGCTGGATAATGTTATTACTATTCCTGGTACAAAGATTGGTTTTGGTCTAGATCCAATTTTAGGACTTATACCTATTGGTGGTGATTTTTTGGGAGTCATGTTTTCTAGCTACATCATCCTAGAAGCAGCGCGGCTGGGTGTCTCTAGAGCCACTTTAGGTAAAATGGTTGTAAATGTGATCCTTGATGGCTTGGTAGGCGCTGTCCCCGTTTTGGGAGACTTCTTTGATTTTGCCTGGAGAGCTAACACTAATAATATCAAGCTATTGGAAGAATACTTAAAGTTTCCTAGCGAGCAAAAGAGTGCAGACAAGTTATTTATCATTGCTCTTTTAGTTGGATTGTTGCTAATATCCATTGTTTTAGTAGCATTACCCGTGATCCTAATTAGAATATTCTGGAACGCTTTAACTGGTGGTTAAATTATTGATAGATAATGGAATGAAAGATTGGTGGCAAGCTACTTTTCCCAACGGACGGCAAACTTTAATTATTACTGATGCTAAAGGCTATCCTGTACAAATTTCTTATGGCGAAAAAGGTAGAGGGAAACCGTTAATTTTATTACATGGCATGGGTAGTTGGAGCTATAATTGGCGACACAGTGTCACAGAATTATCTAAATATTTTCGGGTAATTTGTTTTGATGCCAAAGGTTTTGGATTTTCTGAAAAACCATTGTCTCGTCGAGAACACAACGGTCATCAAGTTATTGAGTTTCAAAGAATTATTCAGGCATTATGTGATGAACCCGCAGTGATTGTAGCGGAATCTCTGGGGGGATTAGTTGCCCTTGCTCTTGCTCAAGAAAATCCGCAGTTAATCGGGCAGCTTGTAGTAGTAAATGTACCTGTTTTTGCTAAACGTCTACCCCATTGGGCTATGGGATTACTTGCCCAAACCCCTCTAGAAATCATCCAAACAATTGACTCCTTACGTCTAGCATATTTGTTTGCACCTCTATTAAGAGAAATTATGGCAGTAGAAAGACGTGGGGTATTATTTGATCCGTCAATTTTGACAAAAGAAGATGTCTATTGGATAACTTACCCCTTTGTTCAATTTCCTGGTACGATTGTCAAAGTTGCCGAAGAGTTACAAATAGCAGCGCGAGAAATTGAGAATTGGCAAGCAAATAAGCCAAATATGCTTACCAAAATTCAAAATAAACTAAGTGCAATTAAGTGTCCTACACTAGTTTTATGGGGCGATCAAGATAGTTGGTTTCCTGCTACTCATGGTGAAAAATTACATCAGCATATCCCAAATTCCAAATTAAAAATTTTGTCTAACTGCTATCATGACGCTTCAACTGGTGCTTCTAAGGAGTTGAATGCAGCGATTCTGGAATTTTTACGGGATGGTGAAACTGTACTAAGACCGCTTGATGGCTAAGGTAAGTCCATCGGCAATGGGGACAAGGGAGAGTGTTACCCGTTCATCATGATGTAACTTCTCATTGAGTGCGCGAATCGATTGGGTGCTTTCATCTTGATTTTCTGGGTCAGCAACTTGTCCTGACCATAAAACATTATCAATCGCAATCAATCCACCTGGACGCAATAATTGCAGTGATCGCTCATAATATACATCATAATTTTCTTTATCAGCATCAATAAAAGCAAAATCAAATGTCTCTGCTTGTCCAGTTGCCAACAGCTGATCTAAAGTTTCTAAACCTGGAGCCAATCGTAGATCGATTTTATGGGCAACTCCGGCTTCTTGCCAATATCGGCGAGCGATCGCAGTAAATTCTTCACTCACATCAGCAGCGATAATTTTACCATCATCAGGAAGGGCTAAAGCAACTGAGAGCGAGCTATAACCTGTAAATACACCAACTTCTAGGGTTTTCTTGGCTCCAATCAGCTGTACTAGCAGTCTCATAAACTGCCCTTGTTCTGGTGAAATCTGCATTGTGCTTCTGGGATGACTGGCAGTTTCTTGGCGCAACTTCAAAAGAATCTCTGGTTCCCGCAGTGAAACGGATAAAAGGTAATTATAGAGTTGATCGTCAAGACCTATAGACTGTTTTGGCATGGTAGATGAAAGAATTGCAATAATCTACAGTTATACTATCGTCTAAAAGTGGTTTATCAAACATCAGACAAGAGGACTTTTAAAATATCCTCTAACCCGGATTTCTCACTTGTGAGAAATCCAGGCTAAATTCTCACTGCGGAGTCTTTCTTCAATATATACCAAATACCGTTATTATTTTGACGTAAAATCTGATATTTTTGCTCAACAAATTCCAGCAAATTTGGGAATTTGTCTTTGATTATAGCCTGGGGTTCGTAATCAATAAAAATATAAGGAGGCTTTGATGAATCTAACTGCTTTATAAGTGCTGACCATTGCTCAGATAGAAAATATTCAAGGGCCCAACCACGTAGTATTGTAGCTTGAGTCCGACCAGAAAAATAGTAGATAGATGGATCGCCAGCTACATAGATATCACCAACAATATTTCCTGCTTGAGATATAAAATTAGCTTCTGAACGAAGAGATGGATATTTTGGTCTAAAGGCAGCCTGATATTGTAATCGTGTATCTTCAGTTAAAGCAAAATTATTATTAACTAGAGTAATACTCTTTTTTACGAAAGTGGAAGAGAAAGGTAAAAACAATAGAAATACCAGCAAAATAGTTGGGATTCGAGACTTTAATCCTTTTAAAGACTCCCACAATATATCTAATCCCTTAGTTGCTAAAATACCTAGAGGTACAAATAATAGTAAATAATGGTATTCCCACAATGCTGTTTCCTGTAAAAAAATAACAGACAAACCAAAAATACACCAAACAACAAGTAACAAAGTCAATATATTCTTAGACTTATACAACGATACATATACTGCAACAGAGGTCATTAAAATTAAAGAATAAAAATTCTGTAATAACCATTTCATTCCTAAAACAAAATTAGTCTTATTAAATGCAGCATTAGCAACAATCATCGGTGGATATATAAAAAATGTCTTAAACACTATCGCAAAACTATTAACCGAGATAAAGTAGCTGGCAACAACCAAAAGAGGAAATGTAACTCCTATAAAAATTGGGATAAAAATCTCAATGAAGTTTTTTTGAATACTTTGGCGTTCTATTAGTATAGAATACATGAATATACTTAGCCAAAATGAAACTAATATCAGCAGAAATAAGAATTTAAATAAAAGTACAATTCCGCCTAAAAAACCTGACAGTAAAAGCAGATAAAATCTTTGTTTTCCTTCTTTTTTAAAAGATTTAAAAGTAACCCAAAGACAAAGGAATAAAGGAAAACCGACTAGTGCTTCTACTTGAGTCAGATGCCAAGCACCGGAAACAATATAGTAAACGCCAACTGTTAACAAAGGTACTAGACTTGCAATTATCTGATGTCGAAAATAGCTTTTTAGAGTCAGCAGCAATATTATCGCAAAAAATACCATGTAAATAAGTTCAAATACATGGATACCAATCTCATTAAAACCAAACAAAGTTCCTGCTAAAAAATAAAATGAGAAAATACCCGGTTGTTTAATATCCCAAAAATCCCGATAAAGTACCTTTCCTTGCTGCATCTCCAAAGCACCTAGCCTAAAAAATGCTTGATCTCCGTCAAATGGAAAAGGTAAATGTATCAGACCAATAATGGCAATAGTAATCAAAACTATAAAGTCAATTTTATTTAATTTAGCAATATTAATCATGGAAATTTAAATTTATATTTAAGT
>NZ_JACKZS010000346.1 GCF_014222285.1 Nostoc sp. UCD121 | reverse complement strand
TGCCTTGCACTTTTGTTCGATTTATAGACTTCAATCACTATTTATACAAGGGTTTCAGTCTTAACCAGCAAGCCCTAGTTAGTAGGCTGTTGTAGAAGTGCGATCGCAAATTAAGCAAATCCAATTGCTGTGTTGTACCTCACAAGCATGAAATACAACCTAAAGAAAAAATATAGCTGTTAAAATCAGCACAATGGTGTCAAAATGCGAATAAAACACACTTAAAAGGAGAAAAATGCCAGCTATTGTTAAATGACAACTCTCTACTATTTCTAGGTGCAATATCTGAGATAGGAAATTCCTTGGTGATCGCTCATAAATATTTAAGAATATTTAGTTATTACTCCTATGGTAAAATGCTAAATTTGAGGCGAAAATATGGGAGAAAATCAGTTCAAGCTTGTAATTTTTGATTGTGATGGAGTCTTGGTTGATAGTGAACCAATCATCAATCGTATTTTTGCAGAAACGCTCACAGAAGCTGGTTTTCCTATCACCTATGCAGAAGTAACTCAAAAATTTATCGGCAAGTCTCTAAAAACCTGTTTAGAGATTATCGAAGCATCTTACAAGAAACCATTGCCCAAAAACTTTGTCGAACTTTGCAAGGAACGAGAAATTGCTCCCTTGCAGCAAGAATTACAGCCAGTTTTAGGAATTACCGAAATATTGGAGCAAATTACATTACCCAAATGTGTAGCATCAAATAGTAGCCACCGCCATATTCAAATGGTATTGAAATTAACGGGGCTTCTGGATAAATTTGATGGCAAGTTATATAGTGCTAATGATGTTTCACGCCCCAAACCTTTTCCTGATGTGTATCTCTATGCAGCCGAGCAAATGAACACCAATCCAGAAGATTGTGCTGTAATTGAAGACTCTGTAACAGGTGTACAAGCAGCATACGCGGCAGGAATGACAGTTTTTGGCTATGCCTATCAGAGCGATGCCTGCGGCGGGCTGCGCCAACGCACTGCTCTGGCTGAGGCAGGAGCTAAGATAGTTTTTAACGATATGCGGCAGCTTGTTCAACTGCTATAGCCGGGGACTGGGGACTATTTAAAATCCAAAATTTAATGTAAAAGTAACTATGGCACAAACTACATTTTCATTGGAAAATAAAATTGCCCTGGTGACTGGAGGAAATCGCGGACTAGGGCTAGAAATAGTCAAGGCGCTCCGCTCAACACAAGTCTGTATAACCGCGATTTCAATCGCCAATCTTTGTAAACGTGAAATACTCGTTAAGACTCCATTTCTGCCAATTCTAACCAGCGTTCAGTCGCCACATCGATCGCGTGCTTGAGCTTTTCCACATGATCGTACAATTTCTGTACCTGGCTATAATTCCCCGGTGAGACATTCGCTAGGGTTTTCTCGGTTTCTTCTTTCTCAGCCTCTAACTCGGCAATTTTACCTTCCAACTGCTCAAATTCTTTTTTCTCCCAATTGGATAACCTCCGCCGCTTGGTATTCTCCACATCCTTGGGTGAAGCCGCACCATTTTGGACTTCGGTATTTTTGGGTTTCTCCTTAGCGTTCGCAGCTTGTTGCTGTGCCTCTTCAGCCTTCTTATAGTCGAGGTAAATCGAGTAATTACCTGGATATTGCCTCAGATTACCGCCTTCCTCAAAGGAAAATACTGTGTCGATGGTGCGATCGAGAAAGTAGCGATCGTGAGAAACTACAATTACACACCCGACAAAATCTTCTAAATAATCCTCAAGTACTGCCAAAGTCTGAACATCTAAATCATTTGTCGGTTCATCTAAAATCAAGACGTTGGGCGCACTCATCAAAACCCGCAACAGAAATAAACGGCGTTTTTCGCCACCAGAAAGTTTACTAATTGGCGCATACTGTTGATTACCAGGAAACAAAAACCGCTCCAACATTTGCGAAGCAGTAATTTGAGTCCCATCGGTAATTTTGATAAATTCACCCTCTTCTTTGATGTAGTCAATCACGCGCTGATTTTCGTTTAAAGCTGTGAGCAATTCTTCCGAATGCTGGTCAAAATAACCGATGTGAATTGTAGTCCCAATTTCTGCAACACCTGAGTCTGGCTTAATCTGACCAGTAATAATATCCATTAAAGTGGATTTACCCGCACCGTTAGCACCGATGATACCGATGCGGTCTTCTGGACTAAATTCGTAGGTGAAATTATTAATTAGGGTGCGCCCATTGTATGCCTTAGAAACGTTCTTTAATTCAATAACTTTTTTGCCAATGCGACGACCAACTGTAGAAATATCAACTTTACCCTGAACTTCTTTAAACTCAGTATCCCGCAAAGCATGAGCGCGGTCAATTCTCGCTTTTTGCTTAGTACTTCTAGCTTTTGGCCCTTTTTTGAGCCATTCTAACTCACGCCGCAATAAGCCTTGATGTTTCCGTTGACTACTGACGGCAGATTCTTCAGCTAAAGCTTTCTTTTCGAGGTAATATGAGTAGTTACCTGTATAGGTGTAAATGTCGCCTCGGTCAATTTCCACGATCCGATTGGTGACACGATCCAAAAAATAGCGATCGTGAGTGATGAGAAAAAGTGCGCCACGATAGCGATTTAAATAACTTTGTAACCATTCTACAGAAAGAGCATCCAAATGGTTTGTCGGCTCATCCATGAGCAAAACATCGGGTTCTGCTAGCAAGGCTGATGCTAAAGCAATGCGCTTGCGATAGCCTCCAGATAAAGTGCCTATCTTGGCATCAAAGTCAGAAATTCCTAATTTTGTAAGGATGATTTTAGCATTAGTTTCTAGTTCCCAAGCATCATTTGTATCCATCTTTTGCATCACCGCAGAAAGGCGAGACATCAGTTGGTTATCATCTGGATAGTGAGCTAATTTATCTGATAGTTCTTCATACTCACGCACCAAAGCTGTATGTTCGCCACTGTCAGCAAAAACTTGCTCTAAAACTGTGTGATTTTCATCTAAATCTGGCTGCTGGGGTAAGTAGATGATTTTAGAACCGGAGTTAATTATAATTTGACCGCTATCAATGGATTCTAACCCGGCAATCATTTTTAATAGGGTTGATTTCCCTGAACCATTAGTACCAATTAAGCCAACTTTATCGGTAGTATCAAGGCTAAAGCTGGCATCTTTTAAAACTTCTTTGATGCCAAAGTCTTTTTTAACCGACTGGAGTGTAATAATACTCATAAAATCTAGTAATTTTTCATTGATCGTTAGTTAGTAGGTAAAGCACATACCCTACCTACATTCGCCGAATTCTATACAAATAAATCCAAGGGTAGATGTCCATACATTTCGTTGATTCCGTCTTCGTGGTAAGACTGACAAGATACTAATACTCCACGATGATGTCCAGCATAAGAATCAAGATAGCACAAGCCATTTTTACCGTTTAATTTGATATAAACTGGCCCTTCCGGTGTCAGCAAATTGTTTGGGGGTTCATAACCCAAAGCCAAAGAGTAGGTCTTCATAGCCAGTATTCCTTCTTCTGCTGTATCGGCACAAATTCCTAAAATTTGATAATCAGCAAGTTTAGTTACCAAAATTAGGGCATCACGAATTACTGCTTTTTCTGATGGCTTGAGAATAGGGGCGATGTCTAGACAGTTAAATTTATTCAGTAATTTTTTCGCTTCTTCGGCGGTGAGATTGTGAGAATTGGGGGTTGACATAAACTTTGATTGATGAGCTTGTTGGTTTTGCTTTTGTGTTTGAGTTGGGACTAGCCCAACTTATGCTATTTTGAATTTTAGATTTTAGATTGCAAATCGTCCAAGTATTGTAGAATCTGTCTGAAACTTAGAGCAAATTCCATAATAGAGAGCTTGTTATCTAATGCCAACTCCTTACGGTTGGTTTGGGACATTTCCCAGATTGAAGATGAAGGGTACACCGCTTTTTGAGTCGCCACCCATAACGAGGACTTTGGGCATTTGAGCGCCGCCACTTCTCCAAGCTTCAATTGCTTCTTTTTGTAAAACTAACTGTCCTCCTTGGGCTTTGAGTGTCTCTGCTAAAAGTCTTTGAGCTTCTGCCCTACCTTTGGCACGATTCACATCTGCTTGTGCTTCTTGTTCTGCTTCCCGTGCTACATAAACGGCTCTTTGCGCCCGTTGTTCAGCAATTTGTTTTTCTTCCACTGCTCTGGCAAATTCTGGCGAGAATGCTAAATCAACTACGCTAGTATCTAACACAATTATCCCATATTTGTCTAAGCGATTGCCTAACGCTTCATCAAAGTCTTCTTTCAACTCACTTCTTTTAGTAATTGCTTCTTCTACTGTTCTTCTAGCGGCTGCAATTTTAAATGCTTCTTGTGTCTGAGGTGCAATGATTTTTGATACTATATTTGCTAAGGTTCCTTGTTTTCTTCTAACTTCAACTACCTTGATAGGATCGAGGCGAAAGTTGATCGCAAATCTTGCAGATAAATTTTGCAAATCTTTTGTAGAACTCTCGGCTGGCACTTCAAATTTTTGAACAGTCAAATCATACACATCTATCACTGAGATAAAAGGCGGTTTTGCATGAATCCCTTCCAATAAAGCGCCATCTCTAGCTTTACCCAAAATGCTGATCACTCCTGCTTGTCCTGGGTTAATAATGATAAAGGAATTTAGTCCCAGAAGCACTAATGTTGCTAACACAATTCCTAAAACTGTGCTTTGCCAATTTCCAAATTGCTGATTTTTCAAATTCTTCTCTCCAATATGAGTTAGTTATTAGTCGTTAGTCGTTAGTCATGAAGAGTTATTATTTTTCTCCTTGTCTTTTTTTTCTAGTCCCCAGTCCCCAATCCCCAATCCCTAGTGCTAAGTCAGAAGTTTTACTTTAGCTTGGGTAAACTCAGTTACTAGTTTAAGCTTCTCATTAGTCTGTGTGAATCAACCCTTTAATTTGAAGAATGCGGCACTGGCGGTTTCAGGTAACTCCAAAAAATAAATTATCCAATTTTTGGAATCACAACGACTTTCCCTCCCCCTGCCCCTTGC
>NZ_JACKZS010000345.1 GCF_014222285.1 Nostoc sp. UCD121 | reverse complement strand
CTCCATATATAAACACAGCACTTATAAGTCCAAAAATTACTTTAGTTGTCGTTGATGGTGAACGATGGACTGATAGAAATGGATTGATGATAAATCCTGTTATAGGATGTTCATATTTGCAAACAATTCGTTCAACATCAAATCTAATTGCCTGGGCGATATTTATATTCGATGAAGATTCGCGTAGAGCTTCTATGGCAAATATTAAAGCTTTAGAGAGTTCAGCCAGTTCTCTTTGAATTGTATTCCTATTATCAGGTATCAATATTCTCGGTATTTCATCCCACCACATTTTTTGTGGCGTGTTTCTATTGATGAGTTTTTGAAGCCTATTAAACAAAATAATTATTTGGGATATTTCTTTCCCTGCCGAGACTAATTCTTTTTGTTTAGTTGGATCTGCAAAATTATTTAAATTATTTTTATAGAAATCTTTTATAAGTGCCTGTATCAGTGTCCTACTCTCATCTAAATTCCAATCGGTTTCAGTTGTTTTTTGATTAAAAACCATTTTATCTCCAATTATTTTTTAATGTTTATAACTGTTGAATAGTAGTAGTGAATATCTATGAATTACTTTGAGTAAATTTGCCAAGATACTCAACCTCTTACTTGTATTTATCATTCACTTTTTAGCATAGAATATACGCTTGTGCAGCAAATAGTACACTCAATAGTACTTTTTGTCATCAGATATCGCTGCGGTTAGAACTTAGGGGGATCTTTTTTGCGTACTATATAATCGGAAAAATTAGGGTAAGTTTTCGATGACACTAATACTTGGTGTGTATTTCAGTACTTATGTACTATAATTAATTGGATTCCAGTCTTAATCTAATCATAAGCAATGTCCACTTTTCCTAATCTTTGTCCTCAACAAGTAAGTGGCTAAAAGCGGATCACTCTCATCAAAAACCCTTGGAAAACTCAAAAAGCCATCAAAGAAGTGATGGTGTTTCTCCAGGGACATGGTGTTTATACCACTTATACTGTGAAGATTTACAAGCAATATAAGGATGAGGCGAAAGCTAATGATTTTACTATTGTTGGGATGAAGCTTGATAACAGTAAAAGTTAACTTTTTTCTTGGAGAATTGTAAATGTACAATTTTACTGTTGTGCATCACCTAATTATATGGACACGATTAAATACGTTCTGACTGAAAACCAAATGCCAAAAGCTTGGTACAACATCCAAGCTGACTTGCCACAAGCTTTACCACCAGTTTTAAATCCTGGTACTGGTAAGCCAATTACACCAGATGAATTATTACCTTTGTTTCCATTGGCACTGATTGAGCAAGAAGTTAGCCAACAAAGATGGATTGAAATACCAGATGCAGTGCGCTCTATTTATTGCCAGTGGCGACCAACTCCTCTTTATCGTGCCCGTCGTTTAGAACAAGCTTTAGATACGCCTGCCAAAATTTACTACAAATATGAGGGTGTTAGCCCCTCTGGAAGCCACAAACCCAATACTGCGGTCGCCCAAGCATACTACAATAAACAAGCTGGAGTCAAAAAGCTAACTACTGAAACGGGAGCCGGACAGTGGGGATCATCTCTAGCTTTTGCCGGTGCGCTATTCGGTTTAGAAGTCTTAGTTTATATGGTAAAGGTTAGCTATCAGCAAAAGCCTTACCGCCGAGCTTTAATGGAAACCTACGGCGCGAGAGTCGTTGCTAGCCCAAGTACTCAAACCGAAGCCGGACGTAAAATTCTTGCGCAACATCCCAATAGTAATGGCAGTTTGGGGATTGCTATTAGTGAAGCTGTAGAAGTAGCTGCTGCTGATGAACAAACTAAGTATGCTTTAGGTAGTGTTCTCAATCATGTACTGCTACATCAAACCGTCATTGGTCAAGAAGCACTGACTCAATTAGAAATGGCAGGAGATTATCCTGATATTGTTATTGGCTGCACAGGTGGCGGTAGCAATTTTGCCGGAATTGCCTTCCCATTTATCGGTGCTAAACTGCGAGGAGAACGAGATATACAAGTAATAGCTGTCGAACCTGCTGCTTGTCCATCATTGACTCGTGGAAAATATGCTTACGATTTTGGTGATATTGCCCACTTAACCCCACTTACCAAAATGCATACTTTAGGTAGTAGTTTTGTTCCTGAAGGAATTCATGCTGGAGGTTTGCGCTATCACGGTATGGCTCCCCTTGTTAGCCATATTGTGAATTTGGGATTAGTTGAATCACGTGCTGAACACCAACTCGCTTGCTTTGCTGCTGGATTAACTTTTGCCCGCGCAGAAGGGATTTTACCAGCACCAGAAGCTAATCATGCTGTCAAAGCAACAATTGATGAGGCTTTACTCTGTAAACAAGAAGGAAGAAGCAAAACTATCCTGTTCAACCTTTGCGGTCATGGACATTTTGATATGCAAGCTTATATCGATTATCAATCTGGACGGCTTGTTGATACTGAATATAGCGCAAATGAAGTGGCAATGGCACTGGCAGGATTACCTGTAGTTGATTAGTGACCCAACAATTCGCTATTCGCAGTGACGCTCGAAACAAGCATACAGTTCAACCAACAAGCGATCGCTGACTCAAACAATATTGAAGGTTTTGGAATTGTGGGCAATATCCTGTAAATAGCACGTTCAGTTTGGCTTGGTGTATGACAATAATTGGCTCGGCAGCAGTGATAGTGAATTGCAACAATCCAATCCACTAGATGGGTTGTGGAAAATTAGTTTGGAGTGAATACTGATGTTTCCTAATTTTCTCCCATCACAAGTTAATCAACTAACAGACCCAAAAGCGATCGCTTTCGGACAAAGCATTGAGAGAATTCCTCTTGCAAGCTCCCTAAGTCAACACCCAATCCTCACAACCTACATTTGCAAAGGTAAGGGAGGAACGCCAATTGTGCTGCTGCACGGCTTTGACAGTTCCATCCTAGAGTTCCGTCTTCTGTTGCCATTACTTGCTACTCAAAATGAAACATGGGCAGTAGATTTGTTAGGTTTTGGCTTTACACAAAGGCAAAAAGAAATAAATTACAGTCCAACTACAATCAGAATTCACCTTTACGATTTTTGGAAAACTTTAATCAACAGACCGATAACACTAGTAGGTGCATCAATGGGAGGTGCAACTGCAATTGATTTTACTCTCACTTACCCTCAAGTTGTAAAATCACTAATATTGATTAATAGTTTAGGTTACACTTGCGCTCCCCCCTTTAGCAAACACTTATTTTCTCCTTTTGACTTCTTGGCTGTGGAATATCTACGTCAACGCCACATCTTGGCATTAAATGTATGTAGTATATTACCTAATTTAGATACCAAAATACTTTTGGCTATTCAATGCGCCATGTTACACCAAGAAATGCCTGGTTGGAATGATGCCATGATTTCTTATGTAAAATCTGGTGGTTATAGTGAATTAGCAAATAGAATTGCCCAAGTTGACAAACCAACACTCATTTTATGGGGAGAAACTGATGATATGCTGCCATCTGAAGATGCAGAAAAATTTCAGCAATCTATTGCCACCTCTCAACTAATATTTCTCAAAAATTGCGGTCATGCCCCCCAAATTGAACAGCCCCAAATCACATCTCAACATATTTTGCACTTTCTGAATATTGGGAAATTTTAATTTGGTTTAAGAGGATATTTTAAAAGTTTAACCAGGTATAATTTAGCTGTTCTGCACTTAAGCTAGTGTAGAACAGATAAATTGATACAAAAATCAAATCTTTCTTTAGGTATAAAAAGTTATATGAAATCGTATTTATATTCTAAAAAGGAAAACAGATGACTGATAAAAAGGTCGTGCTAGTTACAGGAGCATCATCTGGATTTGGGCAGTTAACTGCTAAAAAGCTTGCTGCTGTAGGTTATTGGGTCTTCGGTACCAGTCGCAAGTCACATCCAGCATCAGGTGATGTGGAAATGTTGATGCTCGATGTTACCTCTGATGACTCAGTGCAATTATGTATTAAACAGTTGCTCACACGGACTAATCGCATTGATTTACTGATTAATAATGCTGGACAAATTCATGCCAGTATGCTCGAAGAAACATCTTTACAACAAGCCAAAGAAATCTTTGAAACAAACTTTTGGGGGGTTGTCCGCCTCACTAACGCAGTTTTACCAGTTATGAGACAGCAGCGTAGTGGACATATTATCAATATCAGTTCAGTCGCGGGATTGATTGGCGCACCAGGTCAAGGTTTTTACAGTGCCAGTAAATTTGCCCTCGAAGGTTATAGCGAAGCACTGAGCGTGGAACTAGATCCGTTCAATATCAAAGTGTCTTTAATTGAGCCTGGTTACTTTAAGACTAACTTCAACCATGCCATGTTAGCACCCACCTTCAATTATGCTGATTACGACAATGTACGTGATGTGATTCGCTCAACTGTCACTCAAGCAATTGCACAGGGCGATGATCCGACAAAAGTTGCACAGACAATTGCCTTTGCTGCTCGTAGCCGTTCCCCACGATTACGGTATCGTGTTGGTAATGAGGCACAATGGTTGCCTCGCTTGAAAGCAATATTGCCAGATAACTTGTTTCGATTTGGTGCCCGCAAGCGGTTGAATCTGCCATAAATCACAGTAATACAGCGATCGCTGCGCCAACGTCTGCCGCAGGATGCCCAAATGCCGAACAGCACCTCTTGTCTTGAGAAGGGTTGTAAGGCAACGCTACAGCTTTGCAATACAACCAAAATTTTAATTAGATATCAATATTTATCTGTTCTATCTGTCTAGCAGCTTTATCCCAAAGCTTTGCAGAAGTCTCATCTTTCCAATGATTTCTGAGATTTTCTGCTTTTTTATGACTAATTCGTTCTAACATTTCTAGAACTGCGGCTAATGTTAATTGATCAACAATTGCCTCTAAAGACTCCATATATTCTTTTGTCATAACTAACCTCTTGAATAACTTTCAACATTATTTACTAATTTTACATATTCAGATAGGTAATCTATATTACATTTAACAATTATAT
>NZ_JACKZS010000034.1 GCF_014222285.1 Nostoc sp. UCD121 | reverse complement strand
CACTCAACTTGGTGGTCAATCTTTTACTCCTGAGTAGCATTTCTTCTAACTCCCGAAAAAATGGGCGAACCGGGAGTTATTAGATGGAGATTTTAAGAAAAAGAATTTAGAGGGTGAAATTAATGCTGCTTCATTCAACATAGTGCATTTAGCAACTCATGGTCAGTTTAGTTCCCGCCTTGAAGATACTTTTATTTTGGATTTCGATGGTCAGATCAATGTCAAAGATTTTGATACTCTTTTTCGCAGTCAGGGTAAAACTATAGTAGAGTTACTAGTTTTGAGTGCTTGCCAGACAGCAACAGGAGACAGCCGTGCAGCACTTGGTCTTGCAGGAGCAGCTGTCCGGGCTGGCGCACGCAGTACCATCGCCTCACTGTGGCAGATTGATGATGAATCAACGGCAATGTTTGTTAGTGCCTTCTATCAAGAACTCAAGAGTGGCAAAATCACCAAAGCCAAAGCTGTCCACCGTGCCCAGCTACAACTGTTGCAACACCCTAATTACAAAGCACCAAGCTTTTGGTCTGCCTATGTGTTGATTGGCAATTGGTTGTAATTTGGGCACTTGGGCATCAATACTTGTCAGTTAAGGGGTAAAGGGTAAAGGGAAAAGAAAAAACCTTTCCCCTTTACCCTTTAACCTTTTCCCCAAGCCCAATTCCGAGTTAAAAATGCAAAGCCCAGTATCGCATCATATAGGACTCATATTTGATTTTTGAAAAAAATTCGGTACACCTTAATCTTCTGAAATCCTCTTGCCTACCTACGCAAGTGATTTCAGTAGTTTTGTAGGTTGGGTGCAGCGTTAGCATAACCCAACATAAAATTTGGTGGTAATGTTGGGTTGCGTTTCACTCCACCCAACCTACATCAATATATCTTTAAAAAAACTCTATGTTTCAACATAGATGAGGTTTAAAAAATGATCGGTCAATTCACTAATCAAATTGTTGTGGTGACAGGAGCAAATAGCGGTATTGGAAAAATGCTACTGATACATTACTTGCACATGATTTACTGACTTATTTCAAAAGCTCATGAAGGTATGAGAAATACTACAACTTTGGCAAGTATGTATCACATTAGCTCAAAAATAAGGGAATTTTAATAATTATCTGTTGCGACACACCATCGCATACATTTATTATTGTCACAATCACCTAATTCACCACAGAAATATATTTATACTGTGAAACTTTCCATAAGGTTATACTGGTGATTACAGCATTACTGGCATTCTTTTTTTTACAGATATTTAAAGTAAATTTATATACTTAAAACTTTACAGTAATAATTTCCATCTTTACTTCAATAAGTCCAGCTATAAAAACATTCTCTTAAAATTAACTACTGACATTGCAGCAGCTTGGAATAATAAAATTCAAAGAAATAATTTATTTAAGTCGTAATTTTACGGTTTTTAATGACTAATCTTTAAAGTTACGATCTTACCCAAGGGTGGTAAAAGTAACAGTACTTTTGTATGTACTTTATTGCGCCATCAAAACATAGTTTAGTTTGAGTCTCTGTTAGCTATTTACACAAATGTGAGGAGAGTTATCAGAATATTTTCTGCCATAGTTTATGAGGTATATTGTTTATTTTGATAGCGATTACAATCGCTGTGGCAGCATCTTAAGCTAACAAATTTTCTCACTTTCTCAATAAGCACTCTCTCAGGCTTTTGCCTGAGTAGTGCTATAGCTGACTGGATAACCAAGTCGGTTACAAACCCATTTGTCTATCGTTAGGAATATGAAAATGAAAATGAAATCAATTCTTGAGTTGATTGAGCAGAAGAACCAGGAATATGCCAAGTTACCGTTCTTTGAGTATATGAAAGACGAGTCCATTGATCCACGCCAGAGACTGGCATTTGCACCTGTGATTGCTCCACTGGCACTGGAGTTCAGTGAGTTATGCAAACGAGTTCTTAGAGATGAACCAACGACTAATTACATTCAAGAGATGGTAAATCTGCACACGCACGAAGAACATTTTCACTGGCAATGGTTACTAGAAGACATGGAAAAGATGGGGATTGACTATCCTATGCGGTTTAGTGATGCGGTGCGATTCCTTTGGAGCGATCATACCAAGGTTTCGCGTTCGATGTTTCCTATCTTTGAGCGGTATACTCGGGGAGCAGATCCTATCATCAGATTGGTTGCCATTGAGGTATCCGAGGTGACGGCGAATGTTTTTTTCCGTTCAACCATGTCTGCGGCTTTGCAACTACAAGAAATGACTCAAACAGAGTTCCGTTACTTTGGTATGCGTCATAACCATATAGAAAATACCCACACTCTTCATACTCCCTCTTCTTTGCAAATAATGAAAGAAATTGAGGTGTCGGAAGAAATTCGTCAACAAGCACTTGAATTAATTGATGTGGCGTTTGTATATTTCACAGACTTGATCAATGAGTTTTTAGTTTATATTAAGGCTCATTCTTATCAAGAACCATTTTCTAAAGTGTACGAACCAGAGCAAACAGTAGCATCTGCCTAAGCTATCTGCTCAATTTTCATTCGGCGACGATAAAAGAGTCAAAGCCTTTTATCGTCGTTTCTTTGTTTAACAGTGACAACTACTGTATAAACAGCATTGCGCTCTTGCTGAATTGGTTGAATTGCTCCATCATTGTCAGTGGCTCTACTCATCAAACTATATTGTCCTGATGTTGGTGGAGTCCATTGAAACGTGAATCGTTGCCAAGCATATTGCAACCGTGCTTCAACTTCGGCAGCTTGCCAGGTGATACCACCATCTGTACTAACATCCACCGACTGGATACCCTTGGATGCCCAGGCCCAACCCCAATGTGTTTGAGGTTGAAGGTATAATACTTCATTTTGAGAAGGATGAACAATTACAGACTCCGGTGCAACTTCCCAAACGGGTTTTAAAGTCGTATCATCGCCTCCGACTCGATCGTTATAGAAAGTTGTTGTAAATGGCCCTGGCGATCGCTGATCTGTGACATAAATATGTGAAAGCCACTTTACAAAGTTCGTGCCATAGTAGCCTGGAACCACCAGGCGCAAAGGAAAACCCCGCTCTGCTGACAGAAACTCACCGTTCAGCTTGTACGCCAGCAGCACATCATTATCCAATGCTTTTTCGATCGGAATATCTTTTATATATGAATCGCTAGCAACTCCCTCATAAACACCGCGATCAGTTCCGACAAACCAGACATAACGAGCTTCAGGTTTTACTTGCAATTGATTAAGAATTGCTCTGAGCGAAATTCCACCCCATGTCACATTACTAATGAGTCTTGTCGGAACTTTGGGTTGAAGCGGATTGCCTGAACATTGGTGGAAAATAGTTAATTCACGATATTCAAGACTCAGCAAATTCTGATATGACAACTCAAGACTTTGCTCTACTAATCCCGAAATTTTCAACTTCCATTGCTCAATGTCAATGGCTGGGATTCCCAGATGGCTGAGAACGAATAGATGGTTTTCAGGAGTAATAAAAGACTTGAGATCGTGAACACCCAGTGGAAATTTTGCAATCATTCCCACATAGCTCATGCTCTGATCTTCTAAAGTTTGATCGAACTCATTCATTTAAGCAACCTGCCATTAACGATTTTTCAAACATTTTTTATAATAGTAGTTGCACAAAAATACACGCAGTAGACGTAAAGCGGTTACTCTGCAAGAATGCCAAAGGCGAACCTACAGGGTATCGCCCTGAGATGAATAGTATTTAACTATACCGGATTGAGCAAAATAAACCGGGTTTCTCAATTTTTTACCTTCAGAAAATTACATCATGAATTGTGATACTTCGAGTTAATTGGGGAAAACTGAACTCAGGTTATCCAGTCGCAAGTTTTATGGTAGAAAATCGAGTTGATGTTCCCGGTTATGGGATTGGTGAAAGAATTTACACCAGCACTCGCACCCTGGTTTACCGAGGTTGGCGAGAAGCCGATCAAACTCCTGTTGTGATCAAACTTCTGAAAAATTCTTATCCCAGTCTGGTTGAGTTGGCTCAATTCAGGAATCAGTACTCAATTACAAAAATCTTAAATGTTCCTGGGGTTGTTCGGATCTATAGTCTGGAAAGTTGTCAAAATCGACCCGTCCTGATTTTAGAAGACTTTGGCGGAATTTCTTTGAAAGAGTACACTGCTTTTAGAAGGAAAGGACTTGGTGAGACAGGAAATCAAGAAAATTCCTCATCTCTGCATCCTTATTTTTTGACTGAGTTTTTACAGATTGCGATCGCACTTGCCGATATTCTGGCTGATCTCTACCATCACGAAATTATCCACAAGGATATCAAACCCGCCAATATCCTGATAAATCCGACCACAAAGCAGGTCAAACTTATTGACTTTAGCATTGCTTCACTGCTGCCGAGAGTTAACCAACTTTCAACTAGCCCGACTGTTTTAGAAGGAACTCTCGCCTATCTCTCTCCTGAACAAACCGGGCGAATGAATCGGGGGATTGATTATCGCACTGACTTCTATTCTCTCGGAGTCACTTTCTATGAACTCTTAACTGGGCAATTGCCATTTCAATCGGATGATTTGATGGAATTGGTGCATTGTCACATAGCAAAACAACCACCACTTTTAAATGATAGACGAGAGATTCCCCAAATTCTCTGTGATATCGTTATGAAACTGATGGCGAAGAATGCTGAAGACCGCTATCAGAGTGCATTAGGGCTAAAGCAGGATCTGCAAATTTGTTTGGAGCAATTGCAGTCCAGTGGAAATATTATCCCATTTCAGCTAGGGCACAGGGACGTTTGCGATCGCTTCGCGATTCCCGAAAAACTCTATGGGCGGGAAGTAGAAGTGGCCATGCTGCTAGCAACCTTTGAACGAGTGCGCCAGGGAACTTCTGAAATGATGCTGGTGGCAGGTTCCTCTGGTATTGGGAAAACAGCAATTGTCAACGAAGTTCACAAACCAATCACCCGTCAGCGCGGATACTTTATTAAGGGCAAATTCGATCAATTTAATCGGAATATTCCCTTTTTTGCTTTGGTGCAAGCGTTTCGGGACTTAATGGCACAACTGCTGACAGAGAGTGATGCTCAAATTGACCAGTGGAAGACTCAAATTTTATCTACCTTGGGTGAAAGTGGTCAAGTAATTATTGAGGTGATTCCAGAACTCGAACGAATCATTGGAAAACAGCCCTCACTTCCAAGATTATCGAGTACTGCGGTTCAAAGCCGCTTCAATTTGCTGTTTCAGAAATTCATTCAAGTATTTACAACCCAAGAACATCCCCTAGTTATTTTCCTTGATGATTTGCAGTGGGCGGACTCAGCTTCTTTAAAACTGATGCATCTGTTGATGAGTGAAGCCAGCAACTCTTATTTATTAGTGATTGGAGCATATCGGGATAATGAGGTTTCCTCAGCCCATCCCCTGATGTTGACCATTGAGGAAATGCGTCAAGAGGCGATTACAGTTAGTAGTATTGTTCTTTCTGCCCTTACCGAAACAGACCTAAATCAACTGATTGCAGATACCCTCAAATATTCAACAGAACAAGCAACTGCGATCGCCAATTTGGTGTATCAAAGAACTAAAGGTAATCCATTTTTCACTAACCAGTTTCTCAAGTCGCTGTATGAAGATGGGTTAATCGCCTTTGCCAGCAGAACGGGAGATTGGCAGTGCAATCTGGTTCAAATCCGGGCGCTGTCTTTTACAGAAGATATTGTCGAGTTTGTGGCGGTGCAACTCCACAAATTACCACAGCAGACTCAGGATGTTCTCAAACTGGCTGCTTGTGTCGGCAATCAGTTTGATTTAGAAACCCTATCAGTTGTCTATGAAAAATCTCCAGTCCAAACCGCAGCAGATTTGTGGCCAGCCCTCAAGGATGAATTGATCTTACCCAGTGGGGAAGGGTATACATTTTTTCAGGATGAGTCTGTTGTCATGGATGATTTGACAAATGACAACACACCAATAATTATTACCTACAAATTTTTCCACGATCGCATTCAACAAGCCGCTTATTCACTAATTCCAGACGATCAGAAACCAGCAACTCACCTAAAGATTGGTAAATTGCTATTGAGCAATACCCCGGAAACTGAGCAAGAATTGCTGATTTTTGAAATTGTCAATCAATTGAATATTGGCATAGAACTGATCGCATCTCAAACCGATCGCGATCGACTGGCACAACTCAACTTACTAGCAGGGAAAAAAGCCAAGTCTTCCACAGCTTACCAGGTAGCAATTGAGTATTTAACTACTGGGATTCGTTTATTGAGAAGTGACTGTTGGCAAAGTCAGTATGAATTAACTCTGGCATTGCACGAATCAGCCGCCGATGCTGCTTATCTTAGTGGCGCGTATGAACAGATGGAGCAATTGACTCAAACAGTCATCCAGCAAGCCAAAACTCCACTGGATCAAGTCGGCATTTACGAAACCAAAATCCAGGCGTATACAGCTAAAAATGATGTGCTGGGTGCGATCGCGATCGCGCTTCAGGGAATGAGTAAATTTGGCGTGGTTTTCCCAGAAACACCCACCCCGCAAGACATTCAGCAAGCCCTGCAAGAAACTGCTAATCTGATAAACGGTCGTGATATTGCAGAATTACTTGACTTACCTGTGATGGTAGCCGCAGAGAAGCTAGCTGTCACCCGAATTGTGGCAAACGTTGCTCCAGCCGTTTACATTGCCGATCCTAATCTGTTTCCACTACTGGTTTTGTCTCAAGTCCAAGCATCTATTGAGTATGGCAATGCTCCATTTTCTGCCTTTTGTTATGGCTGTTATGGCATTCTGTTGAGCGGAATTCTTCAGGATATTGAAACAGCCGATCGAGTTGGCAATCTTGCCTTGGCACTAACTGAGAAATTTAATATTAGCGACATCAAACCCACAGTATTTTATGTTGTAGGTGCTTTCATCACCTATTTGAAGTCTCCACTGCAAAAATCTTTGCAGTTAATGCTGGATGGTTACAAGATTGCTCTAGAAACTGGAAATGTATACTATGTAGGCTTCAATACCAAAGATATCTGCCAATATTCCTATTTCCTCGGTCGAGAATTGAACTCGTTAGAGGAAGACATCCGGGCTTACTGTCATGTTTTAGAAAATTTTAAGCAAGGCACGACTTTAAACTATTGTCGTATCTTCTGGCAAACAGTTTTGAATCTGCTTGGCAAAGCTGAGAATCCCTGTATTATCACAGGCGAGGTACTCAACGAAGCCGAATTTGTGAATCAACTGGTTCAAGCCAATGAATTAACAGGGCTTCACTATTTCTTTCTCCACAAATTGATTCTCTGTTATCTGTTTGAAAACCTTTCTCAAGCAGTGGAAACAGCCGCTCAAGCCAGAGAATATCTAGTTGCGGGAACAGGCTATGCTACTGTGCCGATGTTTTATTTTTATGATTCCCTGACAGCTTTAGCAGAGTATCGCACAGCTATAGCCTCTCGCCAAGAAACATTACTAGAAAGGGTTACAGAAAACCAGGAAAAAATGCAGACATGGGCGCACCACGCACCGATGAATTATTTGCACAAATTTGAACTAGTGAAAGCCGAAGAGTGCCGAGTGTTGGGACAGATGGCCCAGGCAGTGGATCATTACGATCGCGCGATCGTAGAAGCAAAAGCCAATAGATATATTCAGGAAGAAGCCCTTGCCAATGAACTGGCTGCCCGATTTTATTTAGAATGGAACAAAGAAGCGATCGCGCAAATTTACCTAGAAAATGCCTATTACACTTACCTTAGCTGGGGAGCGATCGCCAAAGTTAACCAGTTGGAACGCCAATATTCTCAATTATTGCTGAAGGTGTTTCAGCAGGATGAAACGACTTCTTCAACCCTCACCACTACAATCGGATTCAACCAAAGTAGTTCCACTGGGACTGAAGCATTAGATTTAGCAACGGTGATGAAAGCCTCTCATACACTGGCTGGAGAAATTGAGTTAGAAAAGCTGTTGACAACCCTAATGCAGGTTGTAATCGAAAATGCCGGGGCTGACAAATCAGTCCTTCTACTGCTTCAAGAGGATAATTGGGTTGTTGTGGCTCAAAAAACTAGCCAAGCGATCTTTGAAGAAGAGCAATTTCTGCCATACCCTACGCCTACTGATGAAAACTTGGGGATCATAAACCTACACTCCCTCCCTCTTTCAGCCAGTCAGGATGTTCCCAAAGCAGTTGTGAATTATGTCTCGCGCACCACTGAAACCCTAGTGTTAGATGATGCCCGCAAGGAAACTACCTTCGCCAACGATCCCTACATCATTCTATGGCAACCCAAAAGCTTGCTATGTACGCCTATTCACAATCGTGGCCAGCTAATTGGCATCCTATACTTAGAAAACAGTTTGACAACTGGAGCCTTTACCCAAAACCGTCTTGAGGTTTTGCGGTTGCTCACAGCACAAGCTGCCATCTCGCTGCAAAATGCCATGTTGTATAACAATCTAGCTGTAGCAAAAGCTCAATTAGAAGATTACAACCATACTTTAGAGCAAAAGGTGGAGCAGAGAACTCTGGAGTTGAATGATAAAAATCAGCATCTCTCGGAAACTTTAGAGGAACTGCAACACACTCAAAGCCAACTGATTCAAACTGAAAAAATGTCTTCATTGGGACAAATGGTCGCAGGTGTTGCCCATGAAATTAACAACCCGATTAACTTTATCTATGGCAACCTCACCTATACCAATGAGTATTGCCAAGATTTGCTGCATCTGGTTGAGCGTTATCAGCACTATTATCCTCAACCGTTTCCTGAGATTCAACAAGAACTAGAGGCAATAGATTTAAACTTTCTCAAACCAGACTTACAAAAATTGCTGCAATCAATGAAAGTGGGGGCAGATCGCATTCGTCAAATTGTCCTTTCTCTCCGCAATTTCTCGCGTTTGGATGAAGCTGAAATGAAAAGTGTCAATCTTCATGAAGGCATTGACAGCACCCTGTTAATTTTACACCACCGTCTAGAAGAGAAAGCACACCGCCCCGGAATCGATGTGATTAAGGAATATGGACAGTTGCCAGAAGTTAGTTGCTACGCCAGTCAGATCAATCAAGTATTCATGAATATTCTGAACAATGCTATTGATGCCTTGGATTCATCGTTCACAAATGAAGATAGACAAACAAAAATTCCCACTATCCAAATTCGTACAAAAATGACTGATCCTGATACAGTAACTATTCAAATTGCAGATAATGGATCTGGGATGTCTGACGAGGTGAAACAGCGCCTATTTGACCCATTTTTTACAACAAAACCTATAGGCACAGGAACAGGTTTAGGATTATCAATTAGCCACTCGATTGTAGAAAAACATCGGGGACGAATAAGTGTAATATCCGAACCGGGAAAAGGAGCGGAGTTTTCTCTTTCTATCCCTTTACATTGAGTATTTTGGTAAAGTTTTTGGTGTGGTAACTGTCGCAGTTCCGCTTCACTACACTAGCCAGAGAGGAAATCCAAAGATCGCTCTTTGGAATCCCCCGCTATATCAAGAGTAACTGATATAGCGGTGAGAGGATGTAAAATTAGAGCCGTATATTTTTTCCAAATTGGGATGCCCCCGTTTAAAATGCCTTCTTTTTGCGTTTCATCCACAATCCCATTGCACCAGCAACAGCTATGCCTCCCATACTAATAGGTTCAGGGACAGAAGTAGCAGTTTGCTCAAAAACAATTTCTGAAATGCTGTAATACTCTGGGAAGTTACCACTTGTCTGAAAATTGGAGAAGGTTACTTTATCAGTTACAACGTTTGCAAATATTGAATTAGAAAAATCAATTAGTTCATTAACTAGTCCATTAACATTATTAGGAGGTATTCCTTCTGGCTCAAACCCTATAGTAGAAAAGTTCTCAGTTATTCCATTGATTGTTATATTTACAGTGTCAATGTTGCCAGGAATACCATTTTCAGTAGGGCCAAATGAAAATAACTTGATGTTTGCAATTGCTGATTTTTGGTCAAGGAAAGTAGTAATTGTCGAGTTATCTGACTTTAAAAAAAGATGAGTGTTAATTACATCAGTTCCTATAAAACTATCATTTAGTGTTCCAGAGCCATCAGAGTAGTTATAGGTTCCATTGCTGTTACTGTTAATTATTCCATTATAATTATGGCTCCAAGAACCAAATCCTGACAGTTGTGTATTAGTAACATCATAGGAAGAAATTCCTACAGCAGTTGCATTTGCTAATTCTGGGAAAATACTTCCTATACCTAAAATTGAAATAGCTCCAAAGGTGGCAATTGTTATTTTTCTCATTTTTTTAATTATAATTATTTGAGGCGAATTATGTTATTTAAAATAATACATGATTATTATATTTTTATTTTTATAATAAAAAAATGTTAATTATACAGATAAAAAGAAAATATATACTAATGTTTAGCGATCAGATAAATTTTTTGTTTTCCAGAAATGAGCATGAGTAATGGGGTCAAAGAAACTGCATTACGTAGGCTAGCAATAACCACAGGCATCATTGATATTTTTCGTTTTTTCGGAGACAGGAACGAAAAGCGATCGCTTCACACTAAAAAATTATTAGAGGAAAAATTGGTAAACAGCGATCGCTACCTGTAGTCGGTAAACTGGTGCTATACAGTATTGGTTTATATCTAATTCAGTGATTGACTCACGCCAGAATAGTTAATCAGTCACACTATCCGCAGGTAGAAACTCTTGGAGTGCTTCTGCCTGAGCAGCCTTCAATACTGGAAGAGATAGGGGTAGTGAATTTGCGATCGCAAATAATTGTTCTAGTTGACTCAGGCCTGTCAAGCTACCACATAATAATACTTGGTCGCTAATTCGCAAATCCATTCCGCCATCAGGATAGCGAATAAATTTACCATCGCGCCGGATTGCCTGTACCTGTACTCCAAATCGCTTGTTGATATCTAAATCTGCAAGGGTTTTACCTAGCGTTGGCGTATCTGCATTAACTGTAACCCACTGGCAAGCACTATTTTCTCCAGGAACAGCAGCTTGTCCCTTGGCGAATTCTGCCAAAGCTGCCAGTTCTTCATCTGCTCCCACTACCAGCAAGCGATCGCCATCTTCCAATTTGGTTTGATTATTGGGATAATCGATTTCATCGCCGTTAGCGCGACGAATTGCCATCAAACTCGCTCCTGTTAAGTAGCGCATATCTGCCTCTTCTATACTCATACCGATTAAGGGCGAATCTGCTGGGAGAGGATACCAGCGCTGATTTAAATCGCGGGTGGCTTGGCGCAAATCACGAGCAACTTCAGTTGCAGAACGCTCTGGCCGCAAATCTAAATAATGATCGTTGCGGATTTGCTGCATTTCCCGTTGGACGACTGCTGGTGACAACAAGCCTAAGCCAGTTAATAAATAGGTTGCCATTTCTAAACTGGCTTCAAACTCTGGCTGTACCACTTCTCTAGCTCCCAATTGATACAGTACCTCAATATTTTTATCCTGGGTAGCACGGACAACTAAATCTAATTCTGGGCGCAATTCCAAGGCGCGTTTCAAGCAAAGACGAGTACTCATCGGGTCTGGAAGTGCGATCGCCATTCCTTTGGCATGATTCACTCCGGCGGTTTCTAAAACGTGTAAACTCACGCAATTGCCATAGACATAAGACACTCCAGCCTCACGCAACTGCTGAATTCTACTTTCTGATTGGTCGATTACCACCACAGGCATGTTGTGTTGCAGCAACAACTTCACTAAATTTTTGCCAACTCGCCCATAACCGCAGACTACTACATGGTCTTTGAATGGTAAATCTTCTGATACATCCAGCGCCTCTTGTTCTTCTAGGTACGGTTTCAACCAAGGCATTGATTCGGCAAAGTTAAATAAAAATGGTACTAACCGCAAGACAAAGGGAGTCAGCATGAGAGTAACTGCGGTGGTTCCCAAAATTAATAAGTATATCTGTCGAGACACTAGCCCCAAAGACTGCCCTTCACTGGCGAGAACAAAGGAAAATTCCCCAATTTGCGCCAATCCCAAACCGGCGATTATGGCTGTTTTTAAAGGGTAGCGGAATAGTTTTACTAAGGGCGTGATAATCAAGAATTTACCTATGAAAACTAATGCTACCAGCCCCAAAATTAATTCCAGGTTGTTCCACAAAAACACTGGATCAATTAACATTCCAATGGCGGCAAAAAATAAACTGGCAAAGATATCTCGCAGTGGTTCGACATAAGTTAGGGTTTGATCGGCGTATTCCACCTCAGAAATCATCAAACCCGCGACAAATGCCCCCATTTCAATGGACAGCCCCAAATGCTCTGTCAACAGGGCAATGCCCAAACATAAAGCTACAACCCCTAATAAAAATAGTTCTCGGCTTTCAGTACGGGCTAACAGTCGCAACAAAGGCGGTATCAGCCACATCCCCGCAGCCACTGCACCAGCTGCAAATAAAGCAATCCATAGTAGGGCTGTTAGCACGGCGATGCCAATGGTTTCTGCTGGTTGGTTTAGGGCTGGTAGAACTGCTAACATCAGTCCTAGTGCCAAGTCTTGGACTACCAAAATCCCCAACATCACCTGTCCGTGAGGCGTTTCTGTTTCATTGCGTTCCATCAAGCACTTAAGGACAACCGCAGTGGAAGACAAGGACAGAATACATCCCAAAAACATCCCCTTAGCGGGTAAGGTTCCCCAGGCCCCGCTTAACCCGGATACCACAACTGTTACCAAAATTGTCAAAGCAATCTGGAGTCCACCTCCACCAAGAGCGATCGCTTTTACCTTCTTGAGTTCCGCAAAGGAAAATTCTACACCCAAGGCGAATAATAAAAAGGCGACACCAAACTGTGCCAGAGTCTCTACTTGAATAACTTCTTTAATCAATCCCAGTCCGGCGGGCCCAATGATCATCCCGCCGATGAGATAGCCTAGCAGCACAGGTTGCCGTAAAAGTGCCGCCAACAATCCACCACAGGCTGCAACGCCCAAAACTAAAACTAAATCAACAATCAGCCTAAAATCTTCTTGCACCAGTTTTAAAAGAACTATTTATTAAGACCTATTAATTCAGGATACAAAGTTTTATGATCTCAAACAGCTTGTTTGGGAATTGGGTATGGGGAATTGGGGCAAGAAGGTTTTTAACTGCTGTCTAATGCCCATTAAATTTTAGGTGAGCTAAGGGCACTCAATAATAACAGTGACCACGGCATTTTAATATCGGGTACGAGCCATGAGTAGTTTCTTAGTATAGGTAATGCAGCCGGTAGCACAAAACGTAAAGAGCGTAGCGATGCGGGACGATCGCCATTTTCATCGACAATTCCATATTTATCAGCTAGTTCGGCAACAATCTGCACACGTCCTGTACGGCGCATTATATTTGATTCACAAGCAAGTGCAGCAATTACCCGTCCAGTTAATAAGGGAGTTTCCCAGTTGTAGCGATCGCTAAGAAATGAGTTTTTTTGCTCGGTAGTATCGGTTTGATTCATCTCAGAAGCAAAACGGGAAAAAAGCTCAGTCCCAACAATACCCGGCCAGATTGAAACAGAAGCGACATTATGGGGTTTTAATTCAACAGCCATATCAGCCGCTAGGCGATCGCAAGCTGCTTTTCCCACACCATAAGCTGTATTAAAGATATAAGACATACTGCCCCACGAGGAAATGGTGCAAATTAGTCCAGAGTTACGTTTGGTCATCATTCGCGCAGCAAAAACACTCGCAACATAGTGGCTACGAAGACCAACGTTGTTGCTTGCATCCCACAGACTTAGTTCACAATCCCAAAAAGGCTGCCCAAAAGCGTTTTTTATTGCCTCAACTCCTGAGTAAGCATTATTCACCAATAGATCGAGTTGTCCATCCTGCTCATCTTGGATGCGCTCAAACAGTAAACGCACCTGCTCATCATCGCTGTGGTCTACTTGGACGGGAATACACGCACCACCGGCTTGTTCTATAGTTGATTGGGTTTCACCAAGACTTCCTGAAACCGCATCACTAGAGGAGTTGCTGAGGCTGCGTCCCGTGACGTATACAGTTGCTCCAGCCTCAGCTAAACCAATAGCAATTCCCCTACCAATTCCCCGCGTAGCACCTGTTACTAATGCCACTCTTCCCTCAAGGTGTTTCACGATCGCTTTTCCCTATGGTTAATTTATTTAAAGCCGGAGAACCCCAGCCTTAAAAAAGGCAAAACCTCTCAAAGTCCCCCTTTGCTTAGGGGGATTTAGGAGGATCTACAACTACAAATAATATCTATCACTCAACCTAAGTAAGTTGGCACGAAAAAAACCAAGTATGTTACAAAACACAAATAGGCTTAAAACCCTCACTAATGACAAATGACGAAGGACAAATGACAGCCCTAGCCAGTTACCTTTAATTGCGCCGACCTACTTAACCAATTAATTTCTGCCAGCTAGCAGGCCCAACAATCCCATCGGCATCTAGACCATTTTGCTTTTGAAAGTTCTTAATTGCAACTTCTGTTTGCGGCCCATAAACACCATCATTCTCAACACCTAAACGGTATTGTAAATATCTAACAACTGCACCACCAGCATGGTTTGGTCTGATAATTCGTTTTGCCAAAATTAGATTTATGGCATTCCATGTAGCTTCGTTGGCAACTCCAGTTGGCTGAACTCCGACAATAGCCTGAAATTTTTCAACGGCAGATTTGGTGTTAGCCCCAGTGAAGCCATCTTCTACTAATGCGTTACCATTTTTATCAGTTATTTTGAGTCGATTTAAGGATTTTTGCAGTCTGAGAATTGTAGCATCTACATTCTCTTCTTCATCTGGTACAGGGTTAACAGGAGTAGTTGGCACTTTACCAGTTAAGCCTTTGACGATCGCATTAGCCATTGCTTCAGGATTAAAAAGATTCATATCCTTTTGCGAATCGATGAAGCAACATTCTACCAAGATAGCAGGCATATCTGTATTTTTCAGAACATACAAGTGGGAACCACTCTTAACACCGCGATTAAAAAATCCCAACTTGACAATTTCATCTAATACAGGTTTAGCGATTCTTCTACCAGTCTCACTAGTGGCAAATACTTCCGTACCATTAGCTTGGTTATTAAAAGCATTAAAATGAATTGAGACGTAAATATCTACTTTACTTCCATTAGCTGTAGAACATCTTTTTGAGAGTGAGTCACGGACTGTACTAGCACTACTCGGTCTACATACTACAACATCATTACCTAAAGCTCTTAACTTGGCTATAACTCTATTACCTACATCTAGAGTTAAATTATCCTCAAACTTAATTCCTCTGGCTCCTGTGTCTGGTGGACAATTGTGTCCGCTATCAATTCCAAATTTCATGATTTTATCCTCAAATTACTTATTTTTACACTAGTTCAAAACTCTTCAAATTTTAGAGAAAAAGTTTTGTTAATAAATTTGTTGAAGTACTTGTTCGCAATGTCCGCATTGTTTTAAGCATTAATACGCTAGCAGACAAAATAAGTTTTTCTGCGAACCTGAACAGCAAATTTATATGTTAAAATACCTTAATTACAAGGTATGTTGTCACCAAAAACACAACCATTATAATTTATCAAAATCAAGAATAACAAGGTTAATTTTTGCAATAATTTTGAATGCAGCAATTGCCTTCACTATTCAGATAATAGCGCTTTAGAAAAGTAGGAAGCCATAAAAAACATACCTAGTACAGTTCGGCGTAAATAAGCCATCCATTTGAAATGTCTAAAGCCCTTACGCAATGGTAATTACGAATTACGAATTACGCTTGGCGGTACTAGTTAGATATTCAAATCCCTAAACCGACGCACCTCCTGATATGAAAGTGGGCTTATAGAGTCGTGAACCATTTACAGACTCTACCCTTGGCTTGCTGTTAACCCTGAGCAGCTTAACACATAATACTTTTACGTGATATTTTCTACACACCTGCGGGAGACTTAGATATTATCGAGTCGCATACATTCACAAACCTGTCAGCACAAGAAATTCGTTCGCTGTGTAGAGGTACTAAAGGAATTAAAATATCCCAAAGGCGTTGGTGATGGTGAAGTTCTAGCTACCTCAAGAAATTATTGACCGGAATCTGTGGGTAGATATATGACAATCAACCTGAAAGCACGTTTAAGATTTAAGTAAAGAAATATTTCGTAGCTTACAGGCATGAAACGCATCGTCTTGGTTGCTGGGTTTGAATCATTCAACGCTGACTTGTACAGGAAAGCAGCTTTTTTGGCTAACTCTCGCTGTCCTGAGTTGGATATTCGGGTATTTAGCGATCGCAATATTACTAGTCAACGCGCCGAGGTAGAAGCAGCACTTGATAACGCCGATGTATTTTTCGGTAGTCTACTATTTGATTATGACCAGGTTGTATGGCTGCGCGATCGCATTGCCCAAATTCCCATTCGCCTAGTCTTTGAGTCAGCCTTGGAATTGATGAGTTTAACCAAGTTGGGCGACTTTGCCATTGGCGACAAACCAAAAGGAATGCCCAAACCAGTTAAATTCATCCTCGACAAATTTAGCAACGGCCGAGAAGAAGACAAACTTGCTGGTTACATCAGCTTCTTAAAGATTGGCCCCAAACTACTGAAATATGTCCCAGTGCAAAAAGTCCAAGACTTACGCAACTGGTTAATTATCTATGGTTACTGGAATGCTGGCGGCCCAGAAAACGTCGCTTCATTATTCTGGACACTGGCAGAAAAATACTTAAATTTAAAAGTCGGCGACATTCCCCCGTTAATCGAAACCCCCAACATTGGATTACTCCACCCCGATTATCAAGGGTTTTTTGAATCCCCAAAAGCATACCTAGAATGGTATGAAAAGATCCCCCCTAGCCCCCCTTACAAAGGGAGGAATATTAGCCCCCCTTCTCAAGGGAGGTTGGGGGGATCTAAAGCCACAAAACCTGTTGTCGGTATTCTCCTTTACCGAAAACACGTCATCACAAAACTACCCTACATTCCCCAACTAATTCGCAGTTTTGAAGAAGCCGGCTTAACTCCTTTACCCATCTTCATCAACGGCGTAGAAGGACACGTGGCGGTACGAGATTTGATGACAACCGACTATGAAATTCAGCAACGAAAACTAGGCAATATAGAGACTGCCTCACTATCTAGTGAAGCAGTTAAAGTAGATGCGATCGTTTCGACAATTGGCTTTCCTCTGGTGGGTGGCCCGGCTGGTTCAATGGAAGCAGGCCGCCAAATAGAAGTAGCAAAGCGCATCCTGACTGCCAAGAATGTACCTTATATTGTTGCTGCACCACTATTAATTCAAGATATTCACTCGTGGACGCGCCAGGGTGTTGGCGGATTGCAAAGTGTGGTGTTGTATGCCTTACCAGAATTGGATGGGGCTATTGATACCATTCCTCTCGGTGGGTTGGTGGGCGAAAATATTTATCTAGTCCCTGAACGGGTGCAGCGATTAATTGATAGGGTGAAAAGCTGGGTGTCTTTGCGGCAAAAACCTGCTTCGGAACGCAAAATTGCCATTATTTTATATGGGTTCCCGCCAGGTTATGGTGCTGTGGGGACTGCTGCATTATTAAATGTACCGCGTAGTTTGCTGAAGTTTCTCCATGCACTCAAAGAACAAGGTTACACCGTGGGCGATTTACCGGAAGATGGCGAAGAATTGATTCGCTGGGTAAAAGAAGCAGATGAAGCTAATCCTCTTGTGGGACAGTCGTCTCGCCTGCCCCTAGATAATGGCGCTCATGTTGCCCACCCCACAAGTACTGTAAATTTCCGCACTCTAGAAAAATGGCTGGGATATCTGCAAACTTCTCGCATTGAAAAACAATGGAAATCTCTTACGGGAACTGGTATTAAAACATCCGGCGAGGAATTTCAGATTGGCGGTGTGCAATTAGGAAATGTGTGGATAGGTGTACAACCACCTTTGGGGATACAAGGCGACCCGATGCGCTTAATGTTTGAACGGGATTTAACGCCTCATCCACAATATGCGGCTTATTATAAATGGCTGCAAAATGAGTTTGAAGCTGATGCTTTAGTTCACTTTGGAATGCATGGGACGGTGGAATGGTTGCCTGGTTCTCCGTTGGGGAATACGGGTTATTCTTGGTCGGATATTTTGTTAGGAAATTTGCCTAATCTATATATATATGCGGCAAATAATCCGTCTGAATCGATGTTGGCAAAACGTCGCGGTTATGGTGTGTTGATTTCTCATAATGTGCCACCTTATGGTCGTGCTGGTTTGTATAAGGAGTTGGTGGCGTTGCGAGATTTGATTGCGGAGTATCGGGAAGATCCACAAAAGAATTATGTTTTGAAGGAAGGGATTTGTAAAAAGATTGTGGACTCTGGGTTGGATGCAGATTGTCCGTTTGAAAATGCGAAGAAGTTGGGGATTGCGTTTACTCCAGAGAATGTGCGGATGTTTAGCGGTCATGCTTTTGATGCTTATTTGGTGGAGTTATATGAATATTTGCAGGTTTTAGAGAATCGGTTGTTTTCTTCGGGGTTGCATACTTTGGGGGAAAAGCCGAGTGAGGAGGAGTTGGGATCGTATTTGGAGGCTTATTTTGGGGATGAGGAAGAAGGAAACGAACCGCAGAGGCGCGGAGAACACAGAGAGAAGAGAGAAGAGGAGGAAAGATTAATAAGGGATTTGTTGATGCAGTCTACGGATGAGTTGACGAATTTGTTGAGGGGGTTGAATGGGGAGTATATTCCGCCTGCGCCTGGGGGGGATTTGTTAAGGGATGGGGCTGGTGTTTTGCCGACTGGGAGGAATATTCATGCTTTAGATCCTTATCGGATGCCTTCGCCTGCGGCGTATGAACGGGGACGGGAAATTGGTCAAAAAATTATCGCCCAGCATTTGGATGAATATGGGAAATATCCGGAAACGGTGGCGGTGATGTTATGGGGGTTGGATGCGATTAAAACTAAGGGTGAATCTTTGGGGATTTTGTTGGAGTTGGTGGGGGCTGAACCTGTTAAGGAAGGAACTGGTAGAGTTGTTCGTTATGAGTTGAAGCCGTTGGCGGAGGTTGGACATCCCCGGATTGATGTGTTGGGTAATTTGTCTGGGATTTTCCGGGATAGTTTTGTAAATATTATCGAATTGTTGGATGATTTATTTCAACGGGCGGCTGATGCTGATGAAGCAGAAGATGAGAATTTTGTTAGGAAACACGCTTTGGCTTTAAAAGCCCAAGGGGTGGAAAATGCCTCGGCGAGATTGTTTTCTAATCCGGCAGGTGATTTTGGTTCTTTGGTCAATGATAGGGTGGTTGATGGTAACTGGGAATCTGGTGAGGAGTTGGGAAATACTTGGCAAAGCCGCAATGTATTCAGCTACGGGAGAGAGGATAAAGGTCAAGCTAGACCGGAAGTTTTGAATACGTTGTTAAAAACTAGCGATCGCATTGTTCAAGAAATCGATTCGGTAGAATATGGTTTAACTGATATTCAAGAATATTACGCCAATACGGGCGGTTTGAAAAAGGCAGCAGAAAAACAAAGCGGTAAGAAGGTGACAACTAGCTTTGTGGAAAGTTTCTCGAAGGATACTACACCCCGCAATTTAGATGATTTGCTGCGAATGGAGTACCGCACTAAGTTAGTCAATCCCAAATGGGCGCAAGCGATGGCAAATCAAGGTTCTGGTGGTGCGTTTGAAATTTCTCAACGGATGACGGCGTTGATTGGTTGGGGTGGTACTGCCGATTTTACCGATGATTGGGTTTATGACCAAGCGGCTGATACTTATGCTTTAGATACAGAGATGGCGGATAAGTTACGGAAGGCAAATCCTGAAGCTTTTCGCAATATTTTAGGGAGAATGCTGGAGGCGCATGGGCGCGGTTTCTGGGAAGCTGATGGTGAGAAGTTAGATAAGCTACGTCAGTTATATGAGTTGACAGATGAAGAGTTGGAGGGCATTACAGTTTAGAACTTCAAATTAAGACACTAACCATTAATAAAAATTATTGTAGAGACGGCGATTTATCGCGTCTTTGCTTAACCGAACCTTATTGAAAGCGATGTCTACGACGGGCTACGGCTACGCTATTACGCTTGAGGTTATAAAAGTTTAAACCTTTGCAGCTAAGATTACTTCATGTATAAGAAAGGCTTAAGCTTTTCTTGCAAATGTATAAGCCGTTGCAGCAATTGCTTAATACTTTGCAACAAATGCTCTTTCATATATAAGAAAGGCTTAAGTCTTTCTTGCAAATGTATAAGCCGTTGCAGCAATTGTTTAATACTTTGCAACAAATGCTCTGCCATATATAAGAAAGGCTTAAATCATTGCAGCAATTGCTGTAATGAACTTATGAATTTATCAATCAATTTGGGAGATGCTTCAATGTAACCGTCGCTACTCAAACGGTTGTCCGCCTGCGCCTCAATACGGTTCGGTTAAGGCAAGAGACGTGATAAATCGCCGTCTCTACAAAGGACTGATTATTTCCGATCTAGTACTGTGCGATCGCTTACTCGCCCAAGTTAGGCATAGCCGACAATTGATGCTGCATAACAGAGGCCAACTAGCTATCATTAGCTAAGTGGTATGCCAGATAAATCGACGGCAATACCGTTTAGTTAGCAGCCTTTGTTAACTGCTTACACTCGCACCCATAAAAATTAGTTTGATCCACCTTCTATTCCCTGTTCTCTATTGTGATATGCGTTGGCTGAAAGTACTCTAAATAAGTACGGGGTGCAAAAAAATACAAAAAATTATTCAAGGATTAAGATTAAGGATACGGCTATGGCAACCGAACAGTTAACTAGAGACAGCGATAATCTAGATTTAAATCAGCTGTTAAGAACGCTGAATGCTGTTAAACAGGGTGATTTCTCTGCTCGGATGCCTATAGACCATACTGGTGTGGCAGGGAAAATAGCTGATACGCTCAATGATATTATTGATCAAAATGAGCGGATGGCGGCGGAGCTACAACGGATTGGTAATGTTGTCGGCAAAGAAGGCAAAATTGCTGAACGTGCTTCTCTGGGAGATGTTCGTGGTTCTTGGTCAGATTGTGTTACTTCTGTCAATACTCTAATTACAGATTTAGTTCAACCAACGGCTGAAACTACGCGGGTAATTCGGTCGGTTGCCAATGGTGACTTATCCCAAACGATCGCAACAGAAATTGACGGCAGACCTCTCCAAGGTGAGTTTCTGCAAACTGCTAATATCGTCAACACGATGGTAGATCGGCTTGGTTCTTTTGCGAGTGAAGTAACGCGGGTGGCGCGTGAAGTGGGAACTGAAGGAAAGTTAGGCGTTCAAGCCGAAGTGCAAGGTGTCGCTGGCACTTGGAAAGATTTGACTGATAACGTTAACTTGATGGCGGGTAATCTCACCGGGCAAGTTCGCAACATTGCCGAAGTTGCAACTGCGATCGCAAATGGTGATTTATCCAAAAAAATTACTGTCAATGTCAAAGGCGAAATTCTCGAACTAAAAAACACCGTCAACACGATGGTGGATCAGCTTAATTCCTTTGCATCGGAAGTAACGCGAGTTGCCCGTGAGGTAGGAACTGAAGGGAAGTTGGGCGTACAAGCGGAAGTTAAAGGTGTTGCAGGTACTTGGAAGGATTTAACCGACAACGTTAACTTGATGGCAGGAAATTTAACAGCCCAAGTGCGTAATATTGCGGAAGTGACAACGGCGGTTGCAAATGGCGACCTTTCCAAGAAAATCACTGTTGATGTGAAAGGCGAAATTTTAGAGTTGAAAAACACCGTTAACATCATGGTGGATCAACTTAATTCTTTTGCATCGGAAGTAACAAGGGTTGCGCGTGAGGTGGGTGCTGAAGGAAAATTAGGCGGACAAGCAGAAGTGCGCGGGGTAGCGGGTACGTGGAAAGACCTTACCGATAGCGTAAATTTCATGGCGGGAAGCTTGACTGCACAAGTGCGGAATATTGCGGAAGTAACTACTGCGGTTGCGAATGGCGATTTATCTAAGAAAATTACTGTCGATGTGAAAGGTGAAATTCTGGAGTTGAAAAATACCATCAATACAATGGTGGATCAGCTTAATTCTTTTGCAAGTGAAGTGACGCGAGTTGCGCGTGAGGTGGGAACTGAAGGGAAGTTAGGCGTACAAGCAGAAGTCCGGGGAGTTGCGGGTACTTGGAAAGATTTAACTGACAACGTTAACTTAATGGCGGGTAATCTCACCGGACAGGTGCGAAATATTGCCGAAGTTGCAACTGCGATCGCAAATGGCGATCTATCTAAAAAAATCACCGTCGATGTTAGAGGTGAAATTCTCGAACTCAAGAATACCATCAATATAATGGTGGATCAACTCAGTTCTTTTGCGAGTGAAGTAACGCGGGTTGCCCGTGAAGTGGGAAGTGAAGGTAAGCTGGGTGTGCAAGCAGATGTGCGCGGCGTGGCGGGTACTTGGAAAGATTTAACTGACAGCGTGAACTTCATGGCGGGAAGTTTAACGGCACAGGTGCGAAACATTGCCGAAGTGACTACGGCGGTTGCAACAGGTGACTTATCCAAGAAAATCACCGTCGATGTCAAAGGTGAAATTCTGGAGTTGAAAAATACCATTAACACAATGGTGGATCAACTAAATTCCTTTGCATCAGAAGTAACAAGAGTTGCGCGTGAGGTGGGAAGCGAAGGTAAACTGGGCGTGCAAGCAGAAGTGCGCGGCGTGGCGGGTACGTGGAAGGATCTCACCGACAGCGTGAATTTCATGGCGGGAAGTTTAACGGCACAGGTGCGGAATATTGCCGAAGTAACTACGGCGGTTGCAACTGGCGACTTATCCAAGAAAATCACTGTTGATGTCAAAGGTGAAATTCTGGAGTTGAAAAATACCATTAATACAATGGTGGATCAACTCAGTTCCTTTGCAAGTGAAGTGACGCGAGTCGCCCGTGAGGTGGGAACTGAAGGTAAGCTGGGCGTACAAGCGGAAGTCAAAGACGTTGCTGGAACTTGGAAAGATTTAACCGACAGCGTGAACTTCATGGCGGGAAGCTTGACGGCACAGGTGCGGAACATTGCCGAAGTTACAACTGCGATCGCCAATGGTGACTTATCCAAGAAAATTACTGTTGCTGTCAAAGGCGAAATTCTCGAACTCAAAAATACCATCAATATAATGGTGGATCAACTCAACTCCTTTGCAAGTGAAGTAACACGGGTGGCGCGGGAAGTGGGAAGCGAGGGTAAACTAGGCGTACAAGCAGATGTGCGCGGCGTAGCTGGAACTTGGAAAGATTTAACCGACAGCGTGAACTTCATGGCAGGAAGTTTAACGGCACAGGTGCGAAACATTGCCGCCGTTACCACAGCTGTAGCTAATGGCGATTTATCTAAGAAAATCTCTGTTGATGTCAAAGGTGAAATTTTAGAGTTGAAAAACACCGTTAACACGATGGTGGATCAACTCAATTCCTTTGCAAGTGAAGTAACGCGAGTTGCCCGTGAGGTGGGAACTGAAGGTAAGTTGGGCGTACAAGCAGAAGTTAAAGGTGTAGCCGGCACTTGGAAAGATTTAACTGACAGCGTAAACTTCATGGCGGGAAGTTTGACAGCACAGGTGCGGAACATTGCCGAAGTTACGACAGCCGTAGCAAACGGCGACTTATCCAAGAAAATCACCGTTGATGTGAAAGGTGAAATTCAGGAACTTAAAAACACCATTAATACAATGGTGGATCAGCTAAATTCTTTTGCATCAGAAGTTACCAGGGTTGCCCGTGAGGTGGGAACGGAAGGTAAATTAGGCGTACAAGCTTACGTCAGAGGAGTTGCAGGGACTTGGAAAGATTTAACAGATAACGTTAACTCGATGGCGGGGAACCTCACCGGACAAGTTCGCAACATCGCGGAAGTTACCAAGGCGGTAGCGAATGGCGACTTATCTAAGAAAATTACCGTCGATGCCAAAGGCGAAATTTTAGACTTGAAGAATACTACCAATACAATGGTGGATCAACTTAGTTCCTTTGCAAGTGAAGTAACGCGGGTGGCGCGAGAAGTGGGAACTGAAGGGAAGTTGGGCGGACAAGCGCAAGTCCAAGGTGTCGCGGGTACTTGGAAAGATTTGACAGATAACGTTAACTCGATGGCGGGTAACTTAACGGCACAAGTGCGCGGTATCGCCAGAGTTGTAACGGCAGTTGCTAACGGAGACTTGAAACGGAAACTGATGTTAGATGCCAAGGGAGAAATTGAAACCTTGGCAGAGACAATCAACGAAATGATTGATACTCTAGCGACATTTGCCAATCAGGTAACTACAGTAGCGCGGGAAGTGGGAATTGAAGGAAAGTTAGGCGGACAAGCTAGAGTACCAGGCGCGGCTGGAACTTGGAAAGATTTGACGGATAATGTGAATGAACTGGCTGCTACACTGACAACTCAGTTGCGAGCGATCGCAGAAGTTGCTACAGCTGTAACTAAAGGTGATTTAACTCGTTCAATTGCCGTCGAAGCACTAGGGGAAGTAGCGATACTCAAAGACAACATCAACCAGATGATTGCTAATCTGCGCGAGACAACGCAGAAAAACACCGAGCAAGACTGGTTGAAAACTAACCTAGCCAAGTTTACCCGAATGCTGCAAGGGCAGCGAGACTTGGAAACCGTATCTAAACTAATCCTCTCAGAACTTGCACCCTTAGTAGGAGCGCAACACGGCGTATTCTTCCTGATGGACTCTGGGGAAAATACACCGTTTTTAAAACTAATTAGTAGCTACGCTTACCGCGAACGCAGACATTTGGCTAACCGCTTCCACTTGGGTGAAGGTTTGGTGGGACAATGTGCTTTAGAAAAAGAGCGAATACTGCTAACGGATGTACCAAGTGATTATGTCAGAATTGCCTCTGGTTTAGGAGAAGCGGCTCCACTTAATGCCGTGGTGTTACCTGTACTTTTTGAAGGACAAGTGACAGCAGTCATAGAATTAGCATCCTTCCGCCGCTTTAGCGAAATCCATCTGACATTCTTCGACCAGCTTACCGAAAGTATTGCGATCGTCCTCAACACGATCGCAGCTTCTATGCGAACTGAAGAATTACTCAAGCAATCGCAATCTTTGGCTGAAGAACTCCAAACTCAACAAAATGAACTCCGAGAAACCAACAAACGCTTAGAACAACAAGCCCAATCACTCAAAACTTCAGAAGATTTACTCAAAGGACAACAAGAGGAACTGCAACAAACTAACGCTGAGTTGGAAGAAAAGGCAGAGTTGTTAGCTATGCAAAAGAAAGAAGTCGAGCGCAAAAATCGAGAAATCGAACAAGCAAGAATGTCTTTAGAAGACAAAGCTGAACAACTCGCCCTTTCTTCAAAATACAAATCAGAATTTCTCGCCAATATGTCCCACGAACTGCGGACACCGCTAAACAGCTTGTTAATTTTGGCGAAGTTGTTGGCAGATAATATAGATGACAACCTCACTACCAAGCAAGTCGAATACAGCCAGACAATTTACTCAGCCGGTACTGACTTGTTGGCATTAATCAATGACATTCTGGATCTCGCTAAAATTGAATCTGGAACTATGTCAATTGACATAACCCAAATGCCCTTGGTAGAGTTGGGCGAACAAATTGAGCGCACCTTCCGGCAAATCGCTCAGAGCAAAGGACTTGCATTCACAATTGAATTTACTCCCGACTTACCCACAACCATCTATACAGATGTCAAGCGCTTACAACAAGTGTTAAAAAATCTCCTCTCCAACGCTTTTAAATTTACAGAGCAAGGAGAAGTCCGCTTGCAGATTGCGGTGGCGAAACAGGGATGGAGCAACGACCAGGTAACTTTAAATCGCGCTCAAAATGTCATCGCCTTCTCTGTCAGCGATACAGGGATTGGCATCGCTCCCGACAAGCAAAAAGTTATTTTCGAGGCATTTCAGCAAGCCGATGGCTCTACCAGCCGGAGATATGGCGGTACTGGATTAGGATTATCAATTAGCCGCGAAATCGCCCGTCTCTTTGGTGGCGAAATTAAACTAACAAGTCAACCCGGTCAAGGTAGCACCTTTACATTCTTTTTCCCCCAATTGAATCCTGAACCTACATCAACACAACTCCCTACTCCCTACTCCCTACTCCCCACTCCCCACCCCTCACTCCTCACTCCCCACTCAGCACTCAGCACTCAGCACTCAGCACTGATTAATGACGATCGCGCTACTATTGGCATGGGCGATCGCGTCTTGTTAATCGTCGAGGATGACGTTAATTTTGCCCGCATCCTCATAGATATGGCGCAACAGCATGGATTTAAGGTGATAACAGCCCAAAATGGCAGTACAGGTTTAGCATTAGCGCAGCAATTCCATCCTTCAGCCGTTTTACTAGATATCCGAATGCCAGAAATGGATGGTTGGACAGTATTGGATCGTCTGAAACATGACCCAAATACCCGCCACATTCCCGTACACATTATGACCGTTGAAGAAGGGCAACAACGCAGTTTGCAACTAGGTGCGATCGCATATCTGCAAAAGCCCTTAAGCAGCGAGATAATATCCGAGGCATTGGTGAAAATTAAAGGTTTTGTTGAGCGCCAGGTAAAAAATTTACTGGTAGTCGAAGACGATGATACTCAACGGCATAGCATTGTCGAGTTAATTGGCAACAACGATGTTTATACTACTGCTGTTGCCACAGGTGCAGAAGCCCTAGAAGCCATCCGCAGCCAGCATTTTGATTGCCTCGTCCTCGATTTAGGGCTACCCGACATGACCGGGTTTGAATTGATCGACCAGATTAAGCTTCTACCTCACGGCAAAACATTGCCCATCATTGTCTACACAGGTAGAGACATTAGCAAAGCTCAAGAAACCGAACTGAGACGGATTGCCGAAACAATTATCATTAAAGATGTGCGATCGCCCGAACGTCTCCTCGATGAAACAGCATTATTTTTACACCGAGTCCAGGCAAATTTACCTGCACCCAAACGACAAATACTTGAACAATTGCATTCCATAGATTACTTGCTCGCTGGCAAGAAAGCACTAATTGTAGACGACGATGTGCGTAATATTTTCGCGCTGACAAGTATGCTGGAGCGTTATCAAATACAAGTGTTATACGCTGAAAACGGCAGAGAGGGGATTAACGTGTTACAAAATACACCAGATATTGATGTCGTTTTGATGGATGTAATGATGCCAGAAATGGACGGTTACGAAACAACAAGCTTAATCCGCCAAAACGAGCAATTTAAATCTTTGCCGATTATTGCACTGACAGCTAAAGCCATGCAAGGCGATCGCGAGAAGTGTATTGAAGCTGGTGCATCAGACTACATCACCAAACCCGTAGATACTGAACAACTGCTTTCACTCTTGCGTGTTTGGCTATATCGGTAAGCTAAATTAAAGGGGGCAGGCGCAGGCTTTTACTTTTCAGCTAGGTAATCAAGCTGCTAATTTAAATACTGAAAGAGCAATGGCATTAAATCAGCAAGCTAATGCTGCAAATAACGTTGCTAATTAATTGCAAAGTCTCAGTAATGCTAGGTCTTCAAATGCAAATGCAAATGCAATAAGCAATGCTATGAATACCGTTGCAGGAATGTACCGTTAACGACCCTGGCAAATACTATTAACTGCTTGCCCGTAAACGTCGTTGCCAGCAAAGCTTAATTGCTGATTTTGCGGTTGGTTAAAAGAGTTAATTCCGATCGCACCCTGCACGTTAATAACTGTTCCCAGTTTTGTTTGGCAATCAAAGTCTTTAATCGTTGAAATAATCATGTTGAAGTTAACGCCTTCATTCCATGACTCGGTTAATTGAATTGATAAACGTCCATCAGGCTGAATTTGCGCGGCATTTACTTGTACGGTGCTTCCTGTTCTGTCCAGCGCGATCACGGGGAGGCAGATAGAAGGTAATAGACACAAGGCAAAGAATAGTTTTTTAATCACTACTTTAAGTTACATTTGATGCCTCAATTATCAAGGGCGATCGCTCCTCAAGGCATCGGTAACTCTAGGCAATGTTTGTGAAGACTTAAAAACGGTGGGGGCGATTTTCTACATCACCCCCACCGTAAAAAACCGATTCAACTGCCCACAGTATATCCCACCTTTCAGGTTCGGCAGTTTCAAATCGACGGAAACCACCAAGGCTTGAACTACCTCACTGGAGACAGTTGATCTAAGTATAGATGAGTAATTCCCTCGCTCTTGATGATTGATTATCCATTAAAGGACGAAATTCTTCCATTAAGTCCAAAGCTAGGGAAGGTCTACCATAACGCTCAACGTGTAAGTATCCTAGATAGGGATCAAAGCCAACAATATTTAAAGCACTTTGCACATCATGGCGTAGCAATGAATACCCAAAACTCAGTAGGGCATTAACCGGATCGGTTGGTGGACGGCGGTTTCTGGCTTCAAATCTAAATTCTGAGGTTTTGATTAGCTGTTGAAAACAACCAAAATAGGCTGCACTACCGGCACCTTCTAAGCCTCTGAGAGAATCAATATTGTTAGTGTTTTCGATTAGTGCGATCGCGTTTTCCAATCGAGTGATGTTATTATTCAGGTCAGTATCAGGATGTTCTCGCTGAGTGCGAAGTAAGCTATGGCGGTAATTTTTCAATTTACCCCGCACAAATCCCCTAACTAAATGTATTGCTGGTTCTGATTCTCCCACAGCTTGCCATTGGGCTTTCCGAACAAAAATATTTTTAGTAGCTTCTGGTTCTAAACGTCCTAAATATCGTCCATTTTGTGTGAGAAAAGTTAAACAAATGTGACGTTCTAAAAGTTCACTGACGACGGCGGGAGAAATAGTAGCCCGACCTAATATTACAATTCCTTCTATTTTAACTAAAGGGATATCCAAGATTGTTTTTTGTTCAGCTTTGACAGTCAGACGTTCGTCAACTTTACCGATAAAAGCATCGGTTTGTGTTACCTAAACTGTTCCCATTTTTGATGATTCCTACTAATAATTGGTGCTGAAGTTTGAAAAGTATTAGGCGAATAAATAGAATTCGCTACTACACAAGCAAAGTCCACCTCCCTGGACTAATAATCAAGAGTTTTCTAACCCACGGAGGCGGGTTTTGTCTGTGTAGCCGAGACTTCCAATCGCCAGGGCTAGTAATAAATTGGATGTTTAATTTACTTCTTGATAACTTTTAACTTTATCGGTTGCTTTGGGTAAACATTGCGAATAAAGACTGCATCCTTGGCAACGTTTGCTGTAAACTGGTTTTGGCATTGTTCCTGTTTCTAGGAGATTTGTGACAGATTCAATAGTTGCGATCGCACTTTGCCGTAACTCTGCATTAATCTCTACTAATTGCCGTTGATGGGAGTGGGCATAATAGATATATCCAGTGTTAACTGGTTCTCCTGTCATCTCTTCTAAACATAAGGCTTGGGCACAAACTTGCAACTCATCGTTATCCCATTCGCCTTTACGTCCTCTTTTGTATTCCACTGGATAAACTTGACCTGATTCAGCTTCGATTAAATCAGATTTACCGATGAGTTTATATTGCTCAGACTTTAGCCAAATTGCTCGAACTTGCCAAGTTTCTCCTCGCTGTATATCGCTTTTGGTGTGGACGCGATCGTGTAAAGTTGTGCCTTCAATTGTGTATTGATTATCGGTAAACTCCCCTGTACAAAACATCCGCCAACAGCGATGCAGACAATAGGCATATTGATTCAATGCCGCAATGGAAATATATTCTAATGAAGGGGATAGGTGAGAGGTTACAGGGGACAGAAAATTTTTCATATTTTTACTCATTGCGTATTGATTAGTCGATTACGAAGAGTAGTAAGCATTTTGCTGATTTCTGTAATCAGAAATAAAGTAGAGTTTGCTTGTGATTGAGGTATATAGTTCAACCTTACAGTCAGCATTAAAAAAGTTTCTGTTTCCATTAACGAGCCTTTAGCGATCGCTAAAAAGTTTGCATAATCTTTTTTCGTTCCTCGTGCATGGCCCTCAGCTATATTGGCTGGTACTGATACTGCTGCTCTAGTGATTTGCGAAGTCAATCGATAAGTTTCTGTTGCTGGAAATTTAGCAGTTAATTGATATATCTGCACTACCATATCCATTGATTTTTGCCAAACAATCAAATCTCGATGCGACTCTATTTTCATAGGTGATAGGAAAGAGGTGATAGGGGATAGGTGACAGGTAACAGATTAAGCTAAGTTTTATTTGATACATTATTTATAACCTATCCCCTATTCCCTGTCCCCTGTAACCTACGTGTCATTCCCATACCCATTGTTGTTTTTCTGCCGACACCAGTATATAAAGCAAAGTCAGCTAAAGCGTTAATTTGCTTAATTTGTATTGGTTCAACTGCCCCTAAAATCTTATAGGTTACTTCGCCAAGAACGCCGATAAATTTGCTGCGAGAGTCGGCTAATATTTCTGTGTGAATATTGACAAATGAGGGAAATATTGACTCAATTGCAATCTGAGATAATTCTATGCCACTATATTTATTCCACCGCGAAAGTAGGGAATTAAACACAGATTCTCTGGTAGGAAGGGTAGTATCATACTGTCCTTGACGGAAGGCGGTAGGCGTGGAAAAGGTAAGATTAATGGAAGAATTGCGATCGCTAGCTTCTTCGTATAATTGAGCATAAGTAGTGGCATTTGCCCAAGGTTGAATAGATTGGGGTGTGCCTTGGATGCTGGTAATATACAAGTCAGCCGGGCCAAGATGCCAAGGACGATTGGGATTAAGATTTAGCCAGAGTTGGGTAAGTTTGCCAAATAGAGTGTCATCTAATAAGGAGATACGCCACCAACAAGGAGTTCCGGCGGGAATGGGTTGTTGATGTGAATATTGCAATTTAGATCCCCCCTTACCAGCCTTCAAAAGGGGGGAATTAATTTGTAAGGGAGAGAGGGTGAAAGCTTTATCTGCGGTGGAATCGTGCAAGCGATCGCCTAATGTGCTATCTACAGAACTAACGAGGGTTAAAAATAAGGCGTGGAGATGTCTACCTGTGAGATACTGTGGTGGAATGGGCGATTGAGGTAGCAAATTCAACACTAAACTATGAGGCATATTTTCTCTTTTTGGTCGTAGACTGAGTGCTTCTTGACTCTACAGTGAACTCAGGGATTTCCTGGAGTTCAGCTTCACTCAAACTATACTGTTCACAAACGAGACTGAGACGATTTCCTGGGGTTTTGACAGCGTTAACCGAATGGGTTAAATCACCTTGAAAATAAACTAAAGTATTGAATTGGGGCTTAATTTGCCCAAGTTGGCGTTTGTGCGATCGCAATACCAGTTCTCCTCCTTCCATATCTGCTGGTACTCGCACATAGAGAACACTCACAACCGCAGGCGGTTCAATGGTTTTGGAGTAGGAACGTAAGGAGCGATCGATATGCGGATCGACGCGGGAGCCTTCTTTGAGTTGTAAAGGATTGAGGTAAAAAGCATTACAATTCGGCTGGAGAGCCAAATCTAGGTAAGGTTTGAAGTAGGGAAACTGTTGTTCTACTTTTGATAATCCAGAACGCTGAAATACTACAGAAAATCCTTTAGTGGCGACAAAATCGCGGTTGAGGTTGTTGATAGCAAAGTAAGGACAAGCTTGGATTTCTCCCCACAGGTTGTTTAGGTAGTCGCTGGGGAAGGCGTTGGTTTGTTGTTGATAGTGTTTCACTAGGGATGTGAGAAAAATATACTTATAAATCGATGTTCTACAAATTCTCGCACCAATGGTGTGAGAATTTAATTACTTATCACACAATAAAAACTTCATCATCTGGAAGACGTAGCTGTTTAAACTTCATGGCCATTGTTAAAATTCCTGACAAGCCTGTAAAAAATCTATATTCTTTCTCCATATCATTACAATCAATGATTATTGGATAAGAAATAATTCCTTGTTTGTTTAATTGAAAAATAACAGCAGCATTTGTTCTTGGGCAAATAATTACTCCTGGTAAAAGATGTTTAGTCAAAGCTTGTATTAGAGGTGTGGGTCGTATTGCTCCTCCAGCACTGCGGATAATTTGACAATTTTTAAAAGCTGTTAGCTTGTTCAGTTCTGTACTAATAAATTCTTGCCAGTTATCAGTATAACGCAAGCGAAAACTCAATTGATAAGTTTCAGTAGCACGACTGGTGACTTCAATATAATCACCATTTTGGACAAATTCGTAATAGCGTAATAGGTGAAAAGGATCTAGTCTTGTTTCCTCCGATTCATCTAGAATAAAACCATGAGGGTCACGAATGGATAGACTTTCAAACAGACTAGAGCGAAAACTAAATAAAGGTGCATAGTTTGTACTAAAAACTTCAGCAAATTCTTTTAACTCAGCTAGTGCATCTTCATCTTTTTGAAATAAATCTACGTATTCTTCTAAAGTTGTACGTCCAGCTTGTAAGTCATCCCAATCTTCAGAAAATTTAGCTTTGATAAAATTTTTAACAAATGCTTGACCACCTTTGATATACTTCCAATCTTTTTTGATTTCTTTGGGAGTTTTTTTCGCAATAGTTTCAGCGCCTCGTAAGAGTTTCATTCTATAGCGATAATCATCCCAAGTTCTGTTTCCTTCAAAAATTGATTTGAGAGTATTGAATAACTCCAAAATCAATTTTTCCTCAGCTAAACCTTCAAGCATTTCTTCCAATTCCAACAAGGGACGGGCAATTTCTAGAAATGCTTCTGAACGCCAGTAAGCTTTTAAAAAAGGTTTATCTAAACAGGGAAGTGTCTCAAGTACGTCTTTTAGCGCTGTACGTCCCCCATTAGTATCTAGAGAGGTTAAACCTTCTTCCCAGGCGTTAGCAGGTAAGTAAGCAATAGCTTCTGAATCAATATTAGTTTCAGATTTACCTAAAACACGCCCTACTCTACCAATTCTCTGCCAAAATGCGGCGCGATCGCGTGCTGAAAAAATCAACCAATCTAAATTTTGCCGTTTTGGTTCAGGATGCCTTTCAAAGTTAAATCCTACATCTACAGTGCTAGTAGCCAAAATTATTTGACACTGCATAGCCCTTTGTCTATCCTTTTTGGGTGCAGGGCCAGTTATACGTCCTATATAATCACTAAGTCCTTGCTGTCGCAGTAAATCTGATAGACGATTAATATTATCAAGAGAGTCAAGAATTACAGCGCCATTTTCATCAGGTCTTTCTCGAAAACGTTGGACAACTTCTGCTGCTAACTCTGCTAACCACTCTTCCTTGCTTTCTGGTTTTGGTCTTAATTCTAGATTAACTGCTGTTTGTGAGGGTAAAAGATTAGTATTACTTGCTTCTCCATCAATTCTTGCTATTTTTACACCAGCTTGTTTTAAATTCTGCAATGCTAATTCACAAGCTGGTTCTGGTGTTGCTGTCAGCAATACTACTTTGCGTCCGTTCTCAAAAAAGCGAAAAACCTGAGAATAAGCGAGATAAAACAACATTCCTACTAGCTGTTTAGCATCGTAGAGGTGAAATTCATCAAAAATGACTGTCGAAAATTTGGTGTAAAAACTACTGGCAATATTACCTCTATCTAGGTTGTTATATGCAAAGAAAGTTGCATAGTAAAAGATATCAGGATTTGTGACTAAAATGATGGGTGTATTAGCCCCAACATCAGGAAAGACTGTAGCTGGATTCCGTAATACATTATACAGCTTCTCTCCTGAACGACTGCCAACTTTATCGTTAGACCAGCTTTTAATATCTTTAGCAGAAGCTGATTTGACGATATGAGGTAATTTAGCCTCCTTAACAAACTTTTTTGCGGCTTCTGTTTGCTGTTCAATTAAAGCATTCGTTGGAGCAATGTAAACAGCACTTTTATTTGGCTGATGTTTTAATACTGTTAGTCCTGCGTTAGTTTTACCTGTGCCAGTTGGTGCTAAATCAAGGATAATATCTGCATCCTTAGATTGTTCAAATACATCAACTTGATGCTGAAGTGCATTCCCCATAAAAGAGAGTTTATCTGGCAAAGATGCACAAGCTGAAATACTGCGCGGTTCTAATCTGATAACTAATCTTTGATTACTCATTGTTACTTTCTCTACCGCAAAAATGTAACCCTGCTGGTACAACCATTTCTCCAACTTGCCAAGCAGCACCCCGAAAACGAAGATTTTTAATGATGGGTGCAGGAGGAATAGAAATTAAATCGAATGCTAAAGCCTCTATTTGCTGTGGTAAATCAGCAGCATTTAGATAATGTTGACTTTGATATTCAGCTTCTGGTAATAAAGTTACAGCAAATTCATTAAGCACATTAACCTTGACTTTACTCATGAATTTACCAAGGCGAATATAATTTGGTAATTGGTAATTTCCAAATACCAAAGTTTGAAATTTATTTCTGCGTTCAATCATCCGCAGTCTTCCAGTTTGCGGAAAATTACTTGGTCTAAATGAACTTGGTTTTTTCCCTTGACGTTGTAATGGTAAATCTTCCCGCGCCGTAGCAACACGGTTATTAGTCATTGCATACCAGTAAGAATCAGAAAGAGCATTGAAACGTTCAAATCTGAATGTAACTCTACCTACTGGTGAAGCTGGTAATATATAAAAATCCTGCGCTATGGGTTGGAAATCTTCTTTGTAGGTTGGTCGTCCGGTAGCCTGACCTTGGAGGCGATAGGGGGAATTTACCTTACCTAAAGCATAGGTAAGAGCATAATTCCCAATTACCCCCTCAGTGTAATAGGTATCAGACAACTCCCTAGAGGCAAAAAAGACTGGTTCAAGACAGTATAATTCAACAAGTTTTGCCTGCTGAAAAGGAATTGTTGACATAACCTAAATCTCTACTTCAACTGGTGTATTTTTGCCTTTCGCCTTAGCCTTTTTCTTTTCAGGTGCAACCTGACGGAACGATTCATAGGATTGCGTTAAACGCTTGAGAAAATTATCACGTTCAGCTTCTGACCAATTAGTTTCTACATCAGTCACTAAATTTGCTAATTCTTCTTCAGATAGCTGCACAGAAACCCCTCTCTTATTTTTCCAATTAGCAATTACTTGTTTACTGGCTGTAATTAATTGATTAATATTCAAAGGGTGTTCTAAAGGCTTACCTAAGACATCATAAGTAGCTTGTACAAGTTCCAGAGAACTAGGAAGTTCGGTAATACTACCAAATACACCTAATATCTCGTTTTCCATGCGTCCAACACGACTGGAAACCGCACCGTAACGACTTGTGAAAAGAATGTTACCAATGATATAGCGCAGTTCATCAGCCGTTACATCTTTTAGGGTGACGACATCCAAAAAATGCACGCCTGGTTTGATGTATTCGCTAGTATTTAAAGCTGTTGAGGCGTTACCTTTTTCATCGCGCATTGTACCAGTTTCGTAGATGGCGTTTATGGTGCGATCGCCTACAACATCACTAGCAGGTAAAATACTAAAAGCATCTTCAGTCCAAATCCGACTTTTTTGAGCGCCACCCCCACCAGCCGCGAAGCCGTAGAGGAAACAATCTACACACATTTCACAAGGTGCATTAGTATTTAAAGAACAAAGAGAGCCATCTTTAGGGTTAGTGTATAAAAGCTCATGCGCTCTTAAGCAGCTTCTAAAGTTTTTTGGTCAGATAAAAACTTTTCAGGACGTGCTGAATAAACCTCCTCATAAAGTTTTCGTAATAGCTCGTAATAACGCTTGATTTGTTCATACTTTGTTGCACCTACGCCATGCTCACGGATACGGTCTAAGCGAGTATGATATTGCTGTACTAAAGCGGCAAAAATTACATCTAAACCCAAATAAGGCTTTTGAGAACGAATAGCAGCAATAAAAGCTGTAAACGGTTCTGCTTGAGCAGTTCGTTTAAAAGAACTTCCCCAAATTTTTCCCTCTGCTGCAACTTGAGCAGCTTCTTTGAGATACTTAGTTAATAACGAATTTTCATCTGGCATAAAGCTCTCCAGTAAAGTATTTAACGGCTCACAAATGCGACTCCAAATGATACTCAAGTTTGGTTCGTCTTGTTCTCGCAGAGTCCAACGTAGCAAGACATAATAAAGTTCAATTGGTCTGACACAAGCACGAGCCAAATCATACAAACAATCATCAGCTTTCTGAATACTTGCAACAGATGTTGCTAGTTTGCCAATGCAACGTAGCCGCTCAAGAATTTTTTCTGCATCTTGGCGTTGCTGATATTGTCCATTTCCCAATAAAGTTTGCAGTGCAGAAGGAATTCCCTCTATTCGTCCGTAAACATCACTAGATAACTCAACTTCTAGATTGCTACTCAAGGTAAAAGGAAAGCCAATATCTAAAGACAAGGAAATTTCTAAAGCAAGCCTCAGTGATTTTAGTAAAGCTAAAGAATTATTAACATCTCCCCAAAGTAAAGGAATAATGACAGATGTATGAACAAAATCAGGACGCTTTGGCAAAGCTAAACCAACTACCTTGTTAGCTTTAAATTCAACCTCATTATCTCTATATAATTTCAACTCATCAATAGTGACAGTACCACCTTCACCATTTATCGCTGCAAGTTGTTCTAAAAGTCCACGCCAAATTCTCAAAAGTTCTGGAGCAGAACCTTTAGGTAATGCTAAGTGCAAATAAAGCGGGTCTTGTTTTTTAACAGCAGGAAAGTTTGCCCCAACTGCCATTAATTGGTAAGCTAAAGCTGCAATTGAATCTGCTTGTCTTTTCGGTTCAGCACTGATACCACCCGGTAAGCGATTAGAAAAAGCTTGTACTTTTGTACCAGGAGGCATATTATCTGAAATTAGCTCATCTATATCAGTAGAAGTAGAGCCTAAAGAGCATCTTTGTCTGGGATTTGCTTCTACATAAGCATTTAAATCATCGGCTCCATTTAGCCGAATAGCAAAAGGTAAATTTACCATTCGGCTAACGGCTACAATCATTTCTTCAGATACTTCTGTTTCTTCAGATGTTTGTGTACTTTCTTTTCTTAGTTGGAAAGATTCTTGTAGAGCTTCTTTAATACCCTCAATTCCTTTAACAGCAGCCTTAGCAGCAAATAAAGGTCGCCCATATTGACCATTAAATGGCTCAATTGCAGTACGCTGAAGTTCGGATATACCCGCATGATGAGCGATTTTATCCCAAACTTCTTTAGGACTTAATCCGGCTTCTCTATAACTAAGATAAGCTGCCTTCAAACCTTCAGATATAGCAAATTCTTCTGCACTGCTTACAGGTAATAGCTGAAGTTCAGCCGCTTTTATTAGTGCATCTGCACCAGCCGCTTCACCCCACTTAGTTACATCTTTAGCAATCTTGTCTGATTTATATCCAGCTTTTTTCCTTTCTAAAAGAGCCTCAACATTTACCAATACTTCCTCAATATTTTGTTGGATTGCTTGATAACTAACTTTAATACCATCCTTCGTAGGTCTGACAAGTCTTTCGATATTATTTCCAAAAACTTGGTCAATTTTACTTTGCCAAACAGCAGCTATTTCTTTTGTAAAATCTACATTTGCTAAAGCTTCCCCTTCAAAAAGTTCGCCATCAGGGAAAATTGCTAAAGGATTTAACCCATACTTTTGTAAAACCTCTTCGCAAGCACCCAGCAATAGGGCTGTAATATAGCCTTTATCTTCGGAGATGCTTATTCTAAAAAGGTTACAGCTTCGCCCATCGGGCTTAATAGTGGCGATCGCACAACAATCTGTAGAGGTCGGAAAGCCCTTTACACTTGACTCTAACCAACTTAACGCCTTACAGCAGGCGATTAAAGCCTTAAACGATGCAGGTCATATAGGAGAAGCGCAAACTGTACTTGCACTTTTGCTAGAACGTGGCAATCTCGAAGCACCTCTTCGTCAATTGTTGATGAAAAAACTTAGTCAACCTATCCAAGAGTGGCGAAGTAGGATAGAAGAACTTATTAAAGCAAAACACCCTTTCTATCTGCTATATCAAAACTCTCAAGGTCATGAGCTAGATTATAAAGTCCGTCATGCTGAGGTGCGCTTTTTTGATAAACGCTTTTACCTCATGATTTGGTGCGAAGAGACAGCAGACGTAGAAAACGATATCCCAGAATTACGCGAACTTTGGCACAATCGTTGCTTAAGCTTTGAGCGAATTAAGTCTGTTGTACCTACAAGTGGAGATTGGCGGGGTGAACTTGATTACATAAAAGTGCAATTACACTTCCGGGGTTGGCTAGCTAAAGCCTATCAACCCAAAAAAGATGATATTGAGGATGACATGATTAATGATGTGCGTCAGGTGGTGCGGCGAGTAGCTAATCCTTTCTGGGTGATTCGATAAGTATCACCTTATTGGGAAGATTGCGTGATTGTATCACCAGAGAGTCTGCGCGATCGCCTCAAACAAAAACTCCTCACCCTTTGCCAGTTATACGATATCGAAACCAGGGAATGAAAGAATGCCAGAAATTAGCCGTTTTTTCGGAATTATCATCACGATGCTCAAAGATATCATTGCAGTTCAACCAAAAGAAAACTATCAGCTTCACATCCGCTTTGAAGATGACGTTGAAGGAGTAATTGATATTAGTAAAATCGTTAAATTTACAGGTGTATTTGCGCCTCTGCAAGATAAAGAATACTTTGCTACAGTGTGCGTCAACCCTGAATACGGAACAATTCAATGGCAACCATGAGCCGACTTAGACCCAGATGTTATTTATGCTTTAATTACAAAACAGCCCATTCCACAATATCAACTAAGTTCTATTTCAGCTAATTCTGCTGATTGAAATTACAAAAACCCAACCTTGAATTTTCCTTCACCTTTTTCCCTTTCCGACTCGGAGAGGGATGGTTTTACATAGTAAAACCAAGGAGAGGTCTTTTTTCGCTCAACATACTTGACAAAACTACATTTCCATAAGATGCACTCATGTAACCGTTATGTGCGATCGCCTATAGCCATTTACAATACGTAAGTAAGACAAATGACCTAATAATAAGGCTTCCAGACCTCAATTCTGAAAATTCAAGAAGAAAATAATTACTAATGGCCTAAAAATTCCGGTTTTTTTGGCTTTGGGATGATAAATAAAAATAATAGCGTTGAATGTCATGCTTCCTGCTGCGGAGGATTACTGAAATTCTTCGCCGCCTTCAGGATGACTACTGAACACCAAATAACATCTGCCGCCAATCAGTTTTTTGCTGGAGATGCTGCTACATCAAAAGGCTTTACAACAAAACTTGCTCTAGATGTATCTAAGTAACTATGCTGATAAAGTGTAAAGATGTCACCGTATCTAGGAGTGAATTTTAAAGCAATCGTAAAGGAATTTGTACCATTTTGGCAGGTTTTTATTGGAAAGATGGGATATTAGTAGATTGTACAAATCTTTATTGTTATTCACTATCTACCGACAACTGCTAAGTACAAGCAAATACCGACACAGATAAGTTTAAGTAATTTAATGAAGTAGGAAATAATACATGGTATTATCACTGTCTTCTCATAACGTTATCCAGTATCTGCAAGAAGCGGGGCTGTGTAGCTCAGAAGATGACGCATCAGATAAATCTGAGTTGCCAGGAAGTAGTAAGAACAATTCCGATTTACTCGTGACTCTAGCAGATAATCGTAAACTGCTCGTTAAACAAGAACGTAACGTTAAAAACAATGACGGCGCTCCTCATGAATTGTTTCAGGAGTGGCTATTTCATCAGTTGCTCCAGCAGTTTCCAGTTCTCGGCAATATTTCCGCGATCGCACCCTTGGTAGTCCATTTTGACGAAGAAAATTCTATTCTTGTCCGTAACTACTTAAGTGAATACCGGGAACTTGCGATACTATACCACAACAATGAGATTTGTCCACAAGAAATTGCCACTGCGATCGGCACTACTTTAGCAGGACTCCATCGCGCAACCTACAACCGCCGAGAATATAAGGATTTTATGGCAACTGCTCCCCAAGGAGAGTTTCGCTATGGCTTTTACAATCCGGCGCAAGGGGTAGAGTCAATTGGGCCGGAGATTTTTGGGACGGTTCCCACGGATGCGCTGAAATTTTATCTACTTTACCAGCAATCGGAGAGTTTGGAATCTGCGATCGCAGATTTGGCATACAACTGGAATCCCTGCTGCTTGACTCACAACGACCTGAAATTGAACAACATTTTGGTTCATTCCAGGTGGGAGAAACTAGACAATTGCCTAGTAAGACTAATTAATTGGGAAGCTTGTGCTTGGGGAGATCCAGCTTTTGATTTAGGAACTTTACTAGCAAGCTATTTAGGAATTTGGCTAAATAGCCTCGTCGTAGATCCCACTATAGAGTTACAAGAATCTCTAAATCTGGCTTTGACACCGTTGGAGAGTTTGCAACCTTCAATTATTGCCCTGATTAGGGGTTATCTAAATGCTTTCCCAATGATTTTGGAATACCGCAGTGACTTTATTGTGCGCGTTATCCAGTTTGCAGGACTGGCACTAATTCATCAAATTCAGGATATGATTACCTGCCGAAAATCCTTTAATAATGCTGATATTTGTATGCTCCAAGTGGCTAAAAGTTTACTCACTATGCCACAGCAAGGTGTACTGACTATTTTCGGAATATCAGAGTCAGAAATCCTTAATCCTGTAGTGACAGTTCATAAACTTCCTCAGCCTGTAAAAGAGCCACAGCTACTTCGTCTTTATTACGAAAAAACTCGGCTTCGTGGTTGTTAATAGCAGGGAGCAGAACAATTATAAATTCTGACTCCTGACTCCTGACTCCTGAATTATGTTTTTAAAGTTTGAATTCTAAATGGATTAATGCTAAATTACTCTATCAATCAACCGCTAAATTCTCTATTCGATATTGCTAAGAATATTCAGATTGAACCGAATTTTTGTATTTATCATCCCAATTATCAACCCTTTGCTCTGCCGACTAAAGTAGCCGATAGATTTCAGCAAAATTCTGTAGATTTACAACAGAAATATCTAACTCTACTGCTGCGGAACTTTCTTTATGGGATCTATTACAATGGCTCTCTGCAAAGTACTTTAGCAGTCAATACTGATAGTAGTAATTGCCCATCAAAGCATAATTTAGCAGATAATTCCATCTTAGAAATTGATTGGAACTTTTACGAGCATTTACACGCCAGTAATCACGGCATAGGTTACTTTGACCCTCAATGGCAGGTATTGCGAAAAGAACCTGATGGGACTATGGCTGTGACTAAAGGCGGTTTAACACTTTATGTTGAGCCAGACTGCCACCTCAAATCCAGCAAAAAATCTACCAAAGTAGGTGACATGGTAGCAATCTGGATGCCCAAAAATCGATTGCAAAATGGCTCTTACTTGGCAGTTAGTAATGTCGGACAGGAACGGCAAAGCAACCCCGATGCTGATTTGGGAGCAGGGCGAATTTACTTTAACTTTACGCCATCTGGTGCGATCGCTCTCATGGAAAGCCTGACACTGCAATTGAATGCAGCTTCGATTCCCTTTAGCTTTCAGGTTCTTCACAACCCTTCTGCTTATGGACGCTATGATTCGGGACTACTCTACTTTGAACTCCCCGACTATCCAGCAATCCGCACCATCCTTCAGGCTATTTATCTAGAAAATCAATCCGATTTCCAGCCCGAAATCCCCTTGTTTACAAAATTTCTAGCCCCAGGTTTAGGTTTAGCTGAAGAACCAACCCAAAAATTTGCCGCACAGGAAAGTTTTGGGATGAATCGTTGCCAAATTGTCGCCAATGCTTTGTTGGAAGCTTGGCAGAAAGGTAAGAATGCAATGGAAGAACGGATGAGAGTTATTGACCAACACTTTGCGCGACACCTAATAGATTTGCAGCGTCCTTATCTCAATCCCAGTTCTGAGGATATATATAACCCCTTAAATTGATAGGGAATGGGGAATGGAGCAGGGGGCAGGGGACAAGGGGACACAGAAGTGAGAACTTGAAACAAGTCTTTGCCTTTGTTCCCAATTCTCCTTGTCCTCTTCCCAATTCCCAATTCCCAAATTCAAAATTCCACAATTACCGGCGTATGGTCGCTGGGTTGGGTTAATTTTCTGGGTGCGGTATCAATGATGCAACTTGTAGCACGCTCATATAGCACGGGTGTGAGATAGTGATGGTCAATCCGCCAACCTAAGTTGCGACGAAAGGCGGCGGCGCGATAATCCCACCAGCTATAATTTCCGCCTTCTGTGGTGAATTTGCGGAAAGCATCGGCAAATCCCAGTTGCAGAATCTCCCGTAAGGCTTGGCGCTCGGTTTCTGTTGCCATAATGTGATTTTCTGTACTCACTTGCTCGTGAATATCCTTATCTTCTAGGGCGATGTTGAAGTCACCGCACACACAAATTGCACGTTCTGACAGTACGAGCAATCGCAAATACTCGTGTAGCGCTGCTAACCAGCGCAGTTTGTATTCATATTTTTCAGTTCCTACTGCTGCACCATTGGGAACGTATAAGTTAACAATCCGAACACCATCAATTACACCTGTAATGACCCGCTTTTGCTCATCCCATTCGTGATGTAAATCTGGCAAAATCGCCCTAAACCCGCTACTTACGTTTAAAAGTGGCTGCCGGCTAATCAGGGCTACGCCGTTATAAGATTTCTGTCCTGATATATAAAGGTTATAGCCCAACTGCTCAAAAGGCGATCGCGGAAACTCGGCATCCGCAACTTTGGTTTCTTGTAAGCAGAGAACATCAACGGGATTGTTAGTTAACCAATCAGTAACCTGTTCGAGGCGAGTGCGAATTGAGTTGACGTTCCAAGTAGCGATTTTCATTAGTTATCAGAATTTTTTGAAATTTAATAATTACAAATTGTGTAATTATTGTACAATTACTTAATATTTATAATTTCTTTTGCATTTCCCAATTACCTTTAAACAAACCTTTAATCATTTGATCCCATTGAATATTTTAGTATTGTCAGCTACCAAATATTCAATTTTGTAAGTTCTGCTACAAAATATTCTACTTCATTATGATCCCCAAGACAGATGCAACAACTAATTGATTAGTTATACGTTAGAAATATAACTCAGGGCTGAATTTTACCGAATAGTCTTTTAGATTTATCGATAGAAAATTTACGGGACGGTTAATCGGTATTGCACTTTTGATAGCCTGTTAGGTAAATTTAAATGTCAAAATAGTAAGTACAAATGCTCTTGTCTCATACAATAATGATGCAACTCATTATATTGAGGACAATTTCATAGACTGAACCAAAAAAACTTATGAAAATCGCTCAAGTTGCCCCCTTATGGGAAAGGGTTCCACCTCCTAGTTATGGAGGAATAGAACTGGTAGTGAGTCGCTTGACTGATGAACTTGTTCATCGCGGTCATGAGGTAACATTATTTGCCTCTGGCGATTCTCAAACTTTGGCTCATTTAGAAGCAGTTTATCCACGTGCATTGCGCTTAGACCCGAATGTTAAAGAGTATGCAGTGTACGAAATGCTAGAACTGAGCCAAGTTTACCAACGTGCTAAAGAATTCGATCTTATCCATTCTCATGTAGGGATTTCGGCATTACCTTTAGCGAGTTTTATAACAGCAACTTCTACGGTGCATACCCTGCACAATAATTTTACCAACGACACCCGGCACGCATTTAGCTACTACCAGAAGCAACCATACGTCAGCATTAGTAACTCGCAGCGTCAAGTCGATCTAAATTATGTTGGCACTGTTTATAACGGAATTGAGCTAGCAGATTATCCTTTCGTAGCCCAACCGTCAGAACCTCTATATTTGGCATTTTTAGGTCGTTTTTCGCCAGAAAAAGGGCCACATCATGCGATCGCTATTGCAAAGCAGAGTGGTTGGCGCTTAAAGATGGCAGGAAAGGTTGATGTCGGCGACTCTGAGTTTTTTGAACAAGAGATTGCCCCCCACATTGATGGTCAGCAAATTGAATATCTTGGCGAAATTAACCACGCCGAAAAAACTGAACTTTTGGGCAATGCTGCCATAACTCTTTTTCCCATTAACTGGCAAGAACCTTTTGGATTAGTAATGATTGAATCAATGGCAACTGGTACACCAGTAATTGCCATGAATTTCGGTTCAGTACCTGAAGTAATTGCCCACGGGAAAACAGGCTTTATCTGCAAAAGCTATGCAGAAATGACCGCAATGATTCCCCTAGCTTTGGAACTCAATCGTCAAACCTGTCGAAAACATGTAGAAAGCAACTTTAGTGTTAACCAAATGGTTAACGGATATGAAGCTATTTACAGACAAATTATTAAAGACCGCATAGAATCGAATGGTCGCGTTTATGCTGCCAAAATACGTTTTTAATTAACTGCTTTTTTTACTGAGTTTAAACAACAAATTTTTTTAAGGAGGACATTGGTATGAGTACGAGAGCCAACACTTGCCCATGTTGCGGTGGTTCCCTCCTGCGTCATGCTCGTCATGGTGAACTATATTGGTTTTGCCTGTCGTGCCGACAAGAAGTACCGTTATTAACTGTTATTCGCTTACCTAATGTGGATACCCGTAACACCGGAGTTGTTCCCCAGCCAGTGGTAAATACCTAGTTCTTGCAATTTTTAAATAGATAAAACTTGACTAAAAATCAATACTGATTTGTTTAGACCTATAAATTAGCTCCAACTGATAAAATCGGATGGAGCTAATTGATAGGTTTAAAGCTTTGTTAGCAGCGTTACTTTATGGGCAAGAAGATTTACGGTTAGAGCAAGTTCCTGACCCCACACCGGCGGCTGGCGAAGTTGTGATTCAAGTGGGGGCAGCAACAACTTGTGGTACAGATTTGAAAGTTTGGCGGCGTGGTGGTCATGCCAAGATGTTGAAACCGCCGACGCTATTTGGTCACGAAAGTGCTGGGCGAATTGTTGCCTTGGGTGCAGGCGTTACAAATTGGCAAGTAGGCGATCGCATCGTTGCTAATAATTCTGCCCCCTGCATGAAATGCTTTTTTTGTCAACGCCAAGAGTATTCTTTATGCCCAAATCTGACATGGAATAACGGGACTTTTGCGGAATACTTGAAAATTCCCGCACCCATAGTAGAGCATAATTTGTTGCAGATTCCCGATGAGTTGCCGTGGGAATTAGCAGCGATGACGGAACCCTTAGCTTGTGTTTTGCATGGTGTAGCCCGTTCTAATATCAAGCCCAAAGATCGAGTAGTCGTCTTAGGAGATGGGGCGATTGGGCTGATGTTTGTGGCGGCGTTGAGTGGGAAAGCTGAGGTGTTGCTATGGGGAGGTAATCACCACAGGCTAGAAATTGGTCAGAAATTGGGTGCAACCCAGACTTTTAATTATCATCAAATCCCGGATATTGCCAATGTGGTGAAAGAACTCACCCAAGGACGGGGCGCAGATGTAGTGATTGAAGCCACAGGTGTACCAAGTGTTTGGGAAACTGCGATCGCCTGCGCCCGTCCTGGTGCAACAGTTAACTTATTCGGTGGATGTCCACGAGATACCAGCATTACCGTCAATACAGAACAGCTACACTACAGCGAACTGACAATCAAAGGCGTGTTTCACAATACACCAGAGTATGTGCGGCAGGCGTTGGCACTGATCGCTAGTCGCAAAATACCCTTTGAGTTACTTATTAGTGAACAGCGACCATTAAAAGATTTAGAACAGGTGTTTTGTGAGATGAAGGCGCGACAAGTAATTAAGGTAGCGATGATTCCTTAGATCATGTTAGTGACAGTGTGAGCAAGAATTTAATAACCAATACCCAATGCCCAATGCCCAATACCCTACTTACAGACGATTAATTTCTTTTGTAACTAACTTCCAGCCTTCAGCTTGGTCAATTAACTTCATCGAATCTAGTTGGAGATTGTTCAAAGCAGATGCATGAAGTAGAAAGTAGGGTTGCCCGTTGTAGTGCCAATAATATTCCAGTTCACCAACAGAAGCGGGAATGATGGTGCGATCGCTATAATAATCCAACGAGGGACGATGATAAGCAAAAGATGTGTAAATCTTCCTTGTAGCCGGATTTGCCCGCACAATCATGGCGGCCACTGGTTTAACTGGATAGGCTTCAGATAATTCCCAAACCCAGTAGTTAGATTTCATTAACAGCAGCAGCGAAAGGTAACTTCCCCAAAACAAAATCTTCAGGAATTGCCCGTCGCCTCGCTCTGCCAAAATAGCTGCTAAGGTCATAGTTAAAGCGACTGCGGCAAAAATCAGTTGTAAATCTGTTTGTGATGTTGTACCCCAACTGAAATAAATGCTACCAGCAGAAGCAACTACAGCAAGTATCGCCAAACCAGCAACCCAAGCACGGGGATAGGATGAAAGTAAAGGCGAATTTTCTGTCTCTGATAACTGGATACCAAAAGCTAAAGCTAAACTGGGGTAAATCGGGAATAAATACCAGGGGACTTTGGTAATCATGAAAGAAATTACCAATAGATAAACACCACTCCACGCCATTACTAGTTTTGCCCAGCTAAGGTTGCGATTTTCCCAGGTTAAGCGGACAGTTTGCGGTAAGAATAATAACCACGGCCATGTGTACTTGAGAAGTTCAACCACATAGTACCAAGGCGGTTCAGAATTACCTTCTACAAATGAGCCAATTCGACCTAGTGATGGGTTTACAAGCCCAACTTGGGCGAAAGTGTAACCATAATGAATTAGTTGGGCACTATACCAACCAGCTACAGGCAAAATGCCAATGAAGATTGCTATCCACAGATAGTAGCAGGTGAGCAGTCGTGGCGTATCCCAAAACAGAAATACGATCGCGATCGCACCTAGCAACACACCTAACAGTCCTTGAGTTAGGCAAATTAACCCAAAACTGACACCAACACCAAGGCAATAACGTAAATCTCGGCGCGATCGCAACACGCACAACATCATCACCATCAAAAAACTTACCATCGCCCCATCCAACATTGCCAAGCGCCCATGACGCACCACAGGTAGCATTGTTAGATAAATCAAAGCGCTATAAATAGCAGCCCAACGTTGGCGAAATATCTCTCGAGCAATGCAATACAGTAAAGGTACAGATGTCGCTGTTAAAATTGCTCCAGGTAGACGAGTTGTAAACTCATTTTCGCCTCCTAGAGAATAAGCCCAGGCAATTAGCAAATGTATCAAAGGCGGCTTGTTATGATATGGTTCGCCTCCTAGCGTTGGGAAAAGCCAACGCATTGAACCTGCTGGGGCGTGCCAAATTTCACGAGCAACCTGTGCCACAGTCCCTTCATCCCAATCTCGCAGGGGCAATCCTCCCAGATTGATGCTAAACAGTAATACTGCTGCCAACAGCAATACTATTAGCCATACCCAATCAATCCATCTGCCAACCGTGCGATGCTGTTTTTCTAGATGACTCCAAATAAAGCTTCCTTCTTGCATATTCTATGTTAATCATTTTACTTGCTGGTTTGATTACATAGAGACCAAAGCGAATCTCCAATGTTGCCACCCAGTAGCAACGTATATTCTTAACAATTGCTAGTTTCCAAGATTAACTCAACTTTATCTAATTAGCGCTATTTTTTGAAAAATTTATCTTAACTAATGAAATAACATATAAACCGAAAAATGATAAAAATAATACAGTCAAGAAATTATTTATTACCTGTTGCTTAATCCGTAAATTAACTTGTACTTGCTTTGTTTTGAGCATGACGCTTAGTTTAATTTTTATCTAGCTAAATTCAAAAATATACGCAGAATTTGTTCCAGTGTTTTAATGACGTGCTGAACACTTAAATAAATTAGTTTTAATTTATTTGGATAAGAATAGGACTTACGCAAACAGTAGCCAAAACCCTAATTATTAGGTAAGTAAAATTTATGTAGACGTATACTCCAGGTCGAAGCAAGCTACGCGGAGCATCTATCTGCAATACGTTGCGCGATCGTAGATAAGCGGCTTACCGCAGGATATTGCCCTTAGTGCATATAGTTTTGGGAAAATCCTTAAGTAATTACCAACATTTTTTAAATCTTCCGGTTCGTTAGCATTTTACCTTGGAATTTATTCTAAGACTAATAGCCTCATTTCTAGCCATAGGCTTGAAATGCTCATCATTGTCTCTGCCAAAAGTTAACAGGCAGAGTCTCATGTTAAGCATTCCCACTCGGAAACTGGGAACGAGATAACGAGACACACTAATGAGCAATAAAATTGAAAGTTAGAAACGTTTTATAATCACAATTAGGTAAAATTTAAAATCTATTCGTGGTTGAATAGTGAGTAATTTAGCTATTAATATTGATACAAGTTTCTGTTTTCGTATCCTTAATATTGCTACTAAAAAATGAAAATAACTTGTAATTGCAACTCTTTATTCTGAATAGTAATATCAATTTGTCGGATAAATTCTCGAAAGTAAAATCGTCGCTCTGTTTCCGACAAATCTAACCAAAATTGGGGTATGGAAACAGCTTGAGCAACAGAACGCAAATTAACTGGCGGAAGAGTTGCCAACTTTGCTTCAAGTGCAGAAATTTCTGTGCGGAGTTTGTAAGCCCTTAGCTTTGCTGTTTCAATATCTAAAATCCCAGTTTCGATTAAAGCAGGTAACTGAGCAAGTATTTCTTGCTGACGAGCGATCGCTTGCGCTAAATTATTCTTGACTGCATCCAATTGGGGAAAATTCATCCCCGCGACAGCTAAGGGTAAGTCACGGCAAACGGTTTCAATTGTATGTTCCAACACTTCTTGGTAGGGAATAGCCTTACACTTTGGGCGTTGAGGACAGCTAGTAGAACGTAAATAAAGATACTCCTTATCTTGGTTGCGTTGGGTGACACGAGTAACTGTCAAATGTGACTGACACTCAGCACAGACAACCAACCCAGCTAAAGAACGCCTAGCGCTAGCAGTTCGGGATGGTAAACGGCTGTTACGGCGTAAAAGTCGGTCAACTTGGGCTGCTTCTTCTTTAGAAATTATCGGAATATGTGTATTAGAAATAATTTCACCATTTTGGTAAGCTGTATTACCTCGATAAACTGGATTAGTCAGCCAGCGTCGCCCAGTTGTGACAGAGATTTTCTTGCCGTATTTTTTCGCCAAGTAACGAACCGAACCCCGCAGGGAACCATAGAGTAAAAAGTGTTCAAAAAAATCTTTGACTACTGGTGAAGTACTACGATCAACAGTATATTTTCCTTTACCTCTGCGATAGCCGTATGGAACTTTACCAGGTGGCGGTGCAACCTCAAGACGATTACGGGCGTGTCCTTGACGGATGCGACGGCTACGTTGTTGACGTTGGATTGCATTTAGCAAATTCAGCAAGTCAGCACCCAGAGGGTAATTTTCGGAAGTATAGGGCTGTTCTGTAGCGATTATCGCTACTCCCATCGCTTCGAGTTTATGCAAGCGATCGCTAATTTCCTCTACAGTATCCCCTAATTCTTCCAGTCGCCGAATCAAGAGATAATCTGCTGGTTCAGTTTCGCAATCGGTAAATAATTGTTGTAATTGCGTTCGCGTAGCGTGTCCAAAGGACTCTCGCGTAGCGTGTCTGTAGGACTCTCGCGTAGCCTGTGCAGAAGACTCGGGCTTACCCAAATCTTCATAAACCCGATCCACTTCCCATCCCCAATCAGCTTGATCGGGAGCAGATTCTAATAGCGGATTGGTGTAAGAGTAGGCAATTATTTTCATTTGTCATTAGTCATTGGTCAATAATCAATAAATAGTTCTTCTTCCCCTGCCTCCCCTGCTCCCCCTGCCC
>NZ_JACKZS010000344.1 GCF_014222285.1 Nostoc sp. UCD121 | reverse complement strand
ACACTATGTTTTTCAAACAGTAAAAATACTGAATAATATTGAGACGTATCAAGCCTCTTCATGTACTTTCTTAAGTGTTCTTTTTCTGATTAAATTACAAAAATAAATAGCTCGAAATAACCTCCGCATTAAACGAATAAATTTCTTTTTGTGTAGAAAAATAAATAAATTATAAACTTCCTTAATTCAACAATCAAATTTATATTTTGATCGCTGAATTAAAAAAGTTATTTCTCATAGGTGAATTCAGCCTTTTGGTTTATAACTTAGGCTTGAATCAAGTATTAAGGTAAGAGCGGAATTGCAAAAAGAATGCGAACTAAATAGACACCAAAAATCCCTACTGCTATGGGCAGGAGCTTTCTGGCACTAATAAGCTCTAGAATTATAGAGCGAATTTATCAGGTGAAAAATACCCAAATTAAGTGAGAAGTGAAACTTGGGTTCACAATGTTTTAGCAGGATAAATAAAATATCTCTGCTACGCACTTTATCTGTGTTTCTTTACTTAAGTCACATCTTTTGTTTAATTGGTTGTTTAATTGATTGCAACATCATAAAATCTCGAAAAAAAGCTAAATAAAAAGTTTGATGTCAAAACCTGCCCCTAATGTGGGTTAATTAGTTGAATTTCGCCCTTAGTAAGGCAAGCAATATTTGATACTTTTAGTTTTAGTGCCATTTGCTACCCTAGTATGGGAATTTTAAACTATTTCTTAAGGATTAATCTTAAAGACCAAAATTACGATGTCTAGGACGGGCGCAGATGCAGCACACCCTACCAGAGTCAGATAATGTAGGTCTAAAAGCATCCTCATCACTGCGTATAGCTTACAGACTTGTACAATTTGCTGGCGGTAATATGAAACAAAATGCAAGAATATATAAAGCTATTTATGAAAATACACTTACCCAGTGCCGCTACGCCCAAGTCTAGAGTCTAAAGTCTCAAGTTAAAAACACCTATGTCTTCAAATCCCCAGTACCTAAGCGGTAACGAAATTCGCAACACATTCCTCAACTTCTTTGCCCAACGGAGTCACCAAATCCTCCCAAGTGCCTCTCTCGTGCCAGAAGATCCAACCGTACTGTTGACGATCGCGGGGATGCTACCATTTAAGCCGATATTCTTGGGGCAGAGGACACCAGAATTTAAGCGGGCTACGACTTCACAAAAGTGTATCCGTACCAACGACATCGAAAATGTCGGGCGCACTAAACGGCATCACACCTTTTTTGAGATGCTGGGTAATTTCAGCTTTGGTGATTATTTTAAAGAACAAGCGATCGCTTGGGGCTGGGAAATCTCCACACAAGTCTTTGGCTTTTCTCCCCAAAATCTGGTTGTCAGCGTTTTTGAAGAAGATGATGAAGCCTTTGCTATCTGGCGCGATCAAATTGGTGTGCCGGTAGCAAGAATTAAACGCTTGGGCGAAGATGATAACTTTTGGGTATCTGGCCCGACTGGCCCTTGTGGCCCTTGTTCAGAAATATATTACGACTTCCACCCAGAACGCGGTGACGAAAATATCGATTTAGAAGACGATTCCCGATTCATCGAGTTTTACAACCTCGTGTTCATGCAATATAACCGGGATGCTTCAGGCAATTTAACGCCACTGCAAAACAAGAACATCGACACCGGTATGGGTTTGGACAGAATGGCGCAAATCCTCCAAAAAGTGCCCAATAACTACGAAACTGACCTGATTTTCCCAATTATTCAAACAGCCGCCCAAATTGCTGCCATTGACTACCACAGCAGTGATGAAAAAACTAAAACTTCCCTAAAAGTTATTGGCGATCATATTCGTGCTGTCATCCACATGATCGCTGATGAAATTCGCGCTTCTAATGTGGGAAGGGGTTATGTACTGCGGCGATTGATTCGGCGGGTGGTGCGTCATGGGCGATTAATTGGGATTTCTAGCGAATTTACTACCCAAGTTGCCGAAACTGCGATCGCTCTTTCGGAATCAGCTTACCCCAATGTGCGCCAACGGGAAGCAGCAATTAAAGCTGAGTTGCAACGAGAAGAATCAAATTTCCTCAGAACTTTGGATAGAGGCGAAAAACTCTTAGAAGAAATTATCCAAGAGGTGAAGCAGCAAGGAAATACTCAAATTAGTGGTGAAAGTGCATTTACCCTTTATGACACCTACGGATTTCCCCTCGAACTTACTCAAGAAGTTGCCGAAGAAAATAATCTCACAGTTGATGCTGAGGGATTTGAGGCACAAATGGAAATTCAAAAAGGACGTGGTAGAGATGCACATGAAACCATCGATTTAACTGTCCAAGGTTCCCTCGACAAGCTAGCAGAACACATCCAAGTCACCGAGTTTTTAGGCTACACCCAATCGGCGGCGACGGCAATAATCGAAGCGATTTTGCTAGAAGGTGTTTCTCAAGAAGAAGCAGAAGCGGGGACACAGGTACAAATAGTCCTTGATAAAACGCCATTTTATGCTGAATCTGGCGGACAAATTGGCGATCGCGGTTATATCTCTGGTGATGGTATTGTTGTTCGCATTGAAGATGTGAAGAAAGAATCTGATTTCTTTGTTCACTTCGGACGAATCGAACGCGGTACACTGCGCGTAGGCGATCCTGTCACAGCCCAAATTGATCCGGCTTGTCGCCGTCGCGCCCAAGCTAACCATACCGCAACGCACTTGTTGCAAGCGGCGTTGAAAAAAATTGTTGATGATGGCATATCTCAAGCTGGTTCTCTAGTTTCCTTTGACAGATTGCGCTTTGACTTCAACTGTCCCCGCGCATTGACAGCAGAGGAAGTGCAACAAGTTGAAGAACAGGTGAACAGTTGGATTGCAGAAGCACACGCCGCAAAGGTGGAAGTATTACCAATAGCCGAGGCGAAAGCTAAGGGTGCTGTTGCCATGTTCGGTGAGAAATACGGCGATGAAGTGCGAGTGATTGACTTCCCTAGCGTATCAATGGAACTCTGCGGTGGCACTCATGTCAGCAATACTGCCGAAATTGGCGTGTTTAAGATTATCTCGGAAGCTGGCGTGGCTTCTGGGGTGCGGCGCATTGAAGCTGTTTCGGGGCCAGCAATCCTAGATTATCTCAACCTGCGGGATAAAGTAGTTAAAGATTTGAGCGATCGCTTTAAAGTGAAACCCGAAGAATTACCAGACAGAGTTACAAGTCTGCAAAGCGAACTCAGAAATAGTCAGAAGGAATTGGAAACCTTGAAGGTACAATTAGCGATCGCTAAATCTGACAGTTTGCTGCAAACAGCCGAGACTGTAGGCGATCATAAAATTATCGTCGCCCAATTAGAAAATGTCGATCCAGAATCATTGAAAACCGCAGCCGAACGCCTGTTACAAAAAATCGGTAACGGTGCAGTGGTGCTAGGTTCTGTTCCCGAAGCCGATAAAGTTAGCATAGTTGCAGCTTTTAGTCCAGAAGTCAACAAAAAAGGTTTACAGGCTGGTAAATTTGTCGGTGCGATCGCTAAAATCTGCGGTGGTGGCGGCGGTGGAAGACCGAACTTAGCCCAAGCTGGCGGACGTGATGCGAGTAAATTACCAGATGCGTTAGGACAAGCGGAAAGTGATTTAAAGTCCGCATTGGCTTAACCCACATCTGACAATCCCAGTTCGTTGCTATTAGCTTTAGAATTCTATTCTAAGAGGTTGTTTTAAAAGTGTTTGGTTGTGCTTTTAAGTACTTCTAGATCCCCCCCTAGCCCCCCTAAAAAAGGGAGGAACCGGAATCAAAGTCCCCCTTTTTAAGGGGAGCCACTGCGGTCTTCTCCCAAGGGGAGACGCTAAGAGCGATGGGGTTTCCCCAAGTAGAGCAAGTGGCGTGGATTTAGGGGGATCTGAACTTTTGATACAGATAAGGGGACTTTTAAAACATCCTCTGAGGCTAATAGCTAAAATCCTTTGATTCTTAGCTAGAAGTTTTTGGTAGCGCAGCAGTAATTTGCCGGATCATCATGACTTTCCAGTAAGGTATGGGAGCAAGCAATACAGTCCCAGTTCCCTCAAAAGTATTGACGAGAAATTCCCCAGAAGTCATCGAACCTAAAAGAGATTTGGTAGCTTTTTCAACGCGATAATTTAAAGTATTTGTGCGAGCGATCGCAAAATTTCCATCGACAACTAATCGGTCATTTTGTAAATTTATTACTTCTACAGGGCCTTGTGCTACCATTACCACTTTACCCCTACCTTTGACTTTTGTTTGAAACAAACCCTCGCCACCAATTAAGCCTGATACAAATTTGTTTCGTTCAATTCCTACATCTATACTGCCATCGCTAGCCCAATAAGCGCCACTATCTAAAATCCATTCACTACCGTCTAATTCTAGAATGTGATATCCCGCTAAAGACGGCTCTAAATATAATTCCCCCGTACCTGTATATGTAGGACGGAAAATATTTTCTCCCGTGGCTAATGATTTTAAAAACCCGCCTGCTGAAGGGGCTTTAGATTGCATCTGAACATTGCCACGAATATAGTACATAGCACCAGATTCAGTCCGTACTGTTTCGTTTTGCAAAGTGACTTTGACTAAACGTAAGCTTTCTTTTTCGATTATTTCAAAACTTGCCATAATTTTTCTTTTGATGTTTGCAGAAATGTCTACTTGGCTCTTAAGCAGAATTTATATACATTTTTGGCATCTATTTTTACAAATGGCAAGTCAGAAAAATTTACTGCCATTAAAATATAATGGTTGCATTCAGCACTTAACTTTATTTGCATCTACTTGCTTAAGTGATCGCACGCTGAAACCACTTAACAACACCATCTGCCAAGACTCGCGCTAATTTTTTTTGTTCATCGGCGTTGGCTATCCATTCAAATTCTTCGGGGTTGGTCATAAAACCCAGTTCCATTACCACTGATGGTGCTGTAGAGGGACGAGTTAGCGCCAAATTGTTCCAAAACACCCCCATTGATGAACGCCCTAGTTGGTTAACTAGATAGGGCTTGCTGAAAAAGTCGTATTTAAGCCAGATCAAGAATCAATTAACAATGCTTGTAAGTGAAAATATAATTTA
>NZ_JACKZS010000343.1 GCF_014222285.1 Nostoc sp. UCD121 | reverse complement strand
AGTTGGTGGAAGGGGTGCATCAAGATGTTGTGTTCTGCTTGGAACACGATCATGAAGTTGAATGTTCCTGAGATACCTAAAGGCATACCGTCAGAGAATGAACCTTGTCCGATGGGGTATACCAAGAATACTGCGGTTGCTGCTGCGACTGGAGCAGAATAAGCGATCGCAATCCAAGGACGCATACCTAAGCGGTAGGATAGTTCCCATTCACGACCCAAGTAGCAGAATACGCCAATCAGGAAGTGGAAAATTACCAATTGGTAAGGACCACCGTTGTACAACCACTCGTCTAAGGATGCTGCTTCCCAAATTGGGTAGAAGTGCAAGCCGATAGCGTTGGAGGAAGGTACTACTGCACCAGAGATGATGTTGTTTCCGTAGATCAAGGAACCTGCTACTGGTTCGCGGATACCATCGATGTCTACTGGAGGAGCAGCGATGAAGGCGATTACGAAGCAAGCGGTAGCTGCTAGCAATGTGGGGATCATGACTACGCCGAACCAGCCGATGTAGATGCGGTTGTTGGTGCTGGTGATCCATTCACAGAATCGATCCCATACGTTAGCGCTTGAGCGCTGTTGTAAGGTTGTTGTCATTGTTTTATAAGTGCGGTTAGTGATTTATGAATCAGGCTCGTTTGTCTTTGCCTGTGAATACACTTTACAATGCTTTACATTTTTTCATCAACTATTTCACTTTTGTAAAGCTGATGGAACTCATCAGCTTTGCTTATTTAAAAGCAAGTTACGAGCAAGCGAGAGGATTTTATATGAATTTCCGCGATCGCTTGCCTAAATTTGCGATATTGCGGTTACTTATACTATTTCTATATGAAGCTGCACAAAACCAACCTTGATATTTAGACATCTCCGAAAATGAATGTAGAGACGTTGCAATGCAACGTCTCTACAAAGGTTTCAGGTAAAGCATAATTAATTTCTGGAGATGTCTAATGTAAAGGGGCTGAAGCCGCTTATATAGCAATACGCTTGGGTTAAGACTAAAAACTAAAACTGGCGTATCTTGGGTTTCGTTCCTCAACTCAACCTTGTATCTTAGAATAAGTGGTAGACCGTCCCAAGGGTATTACAACCTTATATATAACGGCGTGGGGGACAAAAAATATTCCAAGCAATGCCCATAACAGTTTTCAAGACAATCGCCACAAAGATTTGCGCTTACCTAATGAAAAAGCTATGGGACTCCTATTTGATTTTTGAACAAGACTCAGTACAGATGTATCCCTCTTTTCTTCCCAATTCCCAATCCACGTAAGTAAATTCAGGAATCAAACCGGATTCCTATAAATGTGTTGTAGTTTATTTAAATAACTCCAAACATTCATTTTTTAAAATGCCTTTGGTGACTTTAATGCTTCTAAATGATTTAGCGATTACCTCTTCACAAGATAGATTAATTTGTGATTGATTTATCGAGATTAAGTCTTGAATTGAAGCACCATATACAATTTCTGATAAACCACTCCAAACACAAGCAGTTGCACACATGGGACAAGGTTCGCAAGTTGTATATATACTATAACCTTCTAAAAAATGGTTTTTAAGTTTAGCTGTTAAACTACGAATAACATTGATTTCAGCATGGGCTGATGGATCGTTGTCTCTGATAACAGTATTATGAGCTACGGCAACAACTTCGTTATCTTTAACAATCACAGCACCGTAAGGTGTATCTCCTTCTTTTGCTTGCGCCAAAGCTAAACGCATAAAATATTCTGGAATCATAGAAAGTGAGGTTAATATAAGGATAGTGATTAATAATATCGTATTTCTGATGCTATAACTGGGAATTAAGATTAGTTAATAGTCGAATATGTTATTGAGCAGACAAGAAACAGAATTCTACTTAAAAGACCTAGAAACACCAATAGGTAAGGCGATTAATTTAACACTTGCCGCTTTGGTACTATTATCATCAGGAATTTTTGTCGCAGAAACTTATAATATTCCTGATTCTGTGCGATTTCAATTACATCTAGTCGATACTGCGATCGTTATCATATTCGCGGTGGAATATTTACTCCGTTTGTGGAGTGCAGAAAACAAAATTCAGTATGTTTTTAGCTTTTATTCGATTATTGACCTAATGGCAATTTTGCCATTTTTTATAGGGATGGTGGATATTAGCTTTATCCGGCTACTGCGATGGTTTCGGATTTTACGATTAATCAGGTTTATAGATAGAAGATTTTTATTCGCTACTATCAGCACTGAAGATGGCATGATCTTTGCGCGGATATTATTTACATTATTTGCAATTGTTTTTATTTATTCTGGCTTAATATATCAAGTAGAGCATCCGGTTAATCCTCAAAATTACGGGACATTTTTGGATGCATTCTATTTCTCTGTTGTCACAATGACAACTGTGGGATTTGGCGATGTTATTCCAATTTCTGAATTAGGACGTTTGCTAACGGTATTGATGATTTTTACAGGAATTGCACTGATTCCCTGGCAAGTGGGGGATTTAATTAAGCAAGTTGTGAAAACTGCTAATCAGGTAGAAATGGTTTGTTCCAACTGTGGATTGGCTTTCCATGATATAGATGCTGGGTTTTGTAAAAGGTGCGGGACTAAGTTACCTAGTCACAGAGTTGATTGAAATGCGATCGCCTACGGCGGTATATAGTGCTAATTACCGGGTAGTTCGAGAATATAGTCAATGCCTAACGTCAACGTCATTTCGGAATATAAAAGCTTCGGTGGCAAACTCGGCTTTTACAGTCATTTCTCCTCAACCTGTAATGGTGAAATGCGTTTTGCTGTTTATCAACCACCACAAGCAAATCATAAACCTGTGCCAATTCTCTATTTTCTCTCTGGGTTGACTTGCACGGAAGAGAATTTCATGGTTAAGGCGGGGGGAGTGCAACGCTTTGCGGCTGAGTACGGCTTGATGCTGGTTGCGCCAGATACAAGTCCGCGTAATACTGGCATTGCAGGCGAGGATGATGACTGGGACTTTGGTACAGGTGCAGGCTTTTATGTTGATGCTACAGAAGAACCGTGGCGTAAAAACTACCAAATGTATAGTTATGTTGTCCACGAACTACCTGCTTTGATTAACGCAAATTTCCCCACCCAACCTGAAAAACAAGGTATTTTCGGTCATTCAATGGGGGGACATGGGGCGCTTGTCTGTGCAATGAGAAACCCAGAACTTTACAAATCAGTATCAGCCTTTGCACCTATCACTGCACCTATGCGTTGTCCTTGGGGACAAAAGGCTTTTGGTGGTTATCTTGGCAAAAATCAAGAAAGTTGGCGTGCTTATGATGCTAGCGAATTAGTCAAACAAGTAGGATATCACAGTTCAATTCTCATTGACCAAGGGACTGCTGATAAATTTTTAGCAGAACAATTACTACCGGAAGTGTTTGAGAAAGCTTGTGCAGATGTTAAGCAGCCGCTAAACTTGCGTTACCAAGAAGGCTATGACCACAGTTATTATTTCATCGCCAGTTTTATTGAAGATCATATCCGCCACCATGCGATCGCTTTATTGATTACAGCAGTTTTTATATATTTAAGCCCCACGTTTATATTTTGATTTTTGAACAAGAATACGAGAAAATGGGGAACCGAAATCAAAGTCCCTCAATTTATCGGGAGATTTAGGAGGATTTAGAGCTTTTGATACTGACAAGAGGAATTTTCAAACATCCTCTAAAAGAGCAGTTATGATTCCCACAATTATTGCACCCCATCTCTTAATCCTTCCCAGGAGCAAGGGACATTCTTGGCGTTTAATAAGTAGTTAAGCGGACATAATATTTAGTAAAACAGCGATACATGACAGATATATAATTAGTTGAGCTTTATTTTTGAGCAATTAATATGAATAATTTTGTGCCTTCTCAGCGTAGAAAAGACTATATCATCCTCTTAATAATTTGGCTGATAGCATTAGCTATAGATAGAACTTGGTTTTTATTAGATAATTCGATTCCATCCTACGATCAAAGCGCACATTTAACGACAGCATTACATCATTATAGAATTTTTCAAAACTTTAATATCTTCTCAGGAAATTGGTGGTTATCTCTGTGGCAATTAACTCCAAGTTATCGCGCTCCTTTTTTATATATTTGCACCGTACCATTCTTGATGTTGTTTGGGCGTGGATATGACCAGGCAAGCTTGGTCAACTTATTATATACTGCAATGATTATACTTTCAGTGTATCATTTAGGTGACTTTTTATTTAAAAACCGAAAAACTAGCATAACTGCCAGCGTATTTTGTTTATTATTTCCTATTTTAGGAATAATCCGAACAGATTATTTATTAGATTATGGTTTAACAGCAATTGTCATAGTAACTTTCACAATTTTGACAATTTGGAAAGATAGTTATGTTGGGTTTTTATCATGGGGATTAACTATCATATTAGGCGTAGGTATAGGTTTAATATTGTTGACTAAACCTACAGGATTTGTTTTTATTTTAGTTCCTAGTATTTGGACATTAATTACTTTTATTAGAAAACGTAAATTCATCAAGCTAATACAAACTTGCTTGTCTTTGATGATAGCTTGGTTAATTTGTGGTTTTTGGTATAGCTTAAATTGGTTAACAATTATTACATCGGCATTAAACGCTAACCAAGTCGGAAAAGGAGAAGGCGACCCTTCGGCCACAACTATTGCTGGATGGTTATTCTATCCAAAGATGATCCCAGAAAGCGTTGGTTTACCAATATTATCTATAAGTATCGGCATTTTATTAGTTTATCTTATTAAATATAAATTTACTAATGATTTAATTCCCGTATCTCTCCATAAATACGCTCGAATTTGGTTATTAG
>NZ_JACKZS010000342.1 GCF_014222285.1 Nostoc sp. UCD121 | reverse complement strand
AATCTAGTGAATAAAACAGAAAAAACATTTGCACTGACAACACCACTATATTATGTAAACGATGTCCCCCATATAGGCAGTGCTTATACGACGATCGCAGCAGATGTAGTAGCACGATTTCACAGATTACTAGGACATCGGGTATTACTAATTACAGGTACAGATGAACACGGGCAAAAAATTCAGCGATCGGCAGAAAGTTTAGGCAAAGCGCCACAAGAGTTTTGCGATGAAGTTGTCCCCAGTTTCGTTAGTTTGTGGCAGTTACTAGACATTAAATATGATCGCTTTAGTCGGACAACTGCACCTCGTCATGAAGCGATCGTCAAAGAGTTCTTTGAGCGAGTCTGGAAATCTGGTGATATCTACCAGGGACAACAACAAGGCTGGTATTGCGTATCTTGCGAAGAATTCAAAGAAGAACGCGATCTGCTAGAAGGACATCGTTGTCCGATTCATACTAACAAAGAAGTTGAGTGGCGAGACGAGCAAAACTATTTTTTCCGCTTATCTAAATATCAAAATAAGCTGACAGAATTTTATCAATCTAAACCCGATTTTATTCAACCAGAAAGTCGGCGCAATGAAGTCCTCAGCTTTGTCAATCAAGGACTGCAAGACTTTTCTATTTCACGGGTAAATCTAGATTGGGGTTTTCCTGTACCAGTTGATCCCAAACACACCCTTTATGTTTGGTTTGACGCGCTGCTAGGTTATGTCACGGCATTACTCGAACCAGATGCAGAACCAACTTTAGCAAATGCTTTAGAAACATGGTGGCCAATCAACCTGCACTTAATAGGTAAAGATATTTTGCGCTTCCATGCAGTTTATTGGCCGGCAATGTTGTTGTCAGCTGACTTACCCTTGCCAGAAAGAGTATTTGGGCATGGCTTTTTGACTAAAGATGGTCAAAAGATGGGTAAAAGTCTGGGTAATACCCTTGATCCTGTTTCGTTAGTTCAACGCTATGGTAGTGATGCCGTTCGTTATTACTTCCTTAAGGAAATCGAATTTGGCAAAGATGGAGATTTTAATGAAGTAAGGTTCATTAATGTTCTGAATGCAGATTTGGCAAATGATTTAGGTAATTTGCTCAATCGCACCTTGAGCATGGTGAAGAAATACTGCGTTAACAATAATGTTCCATCAATCGGCAATGAAGGAATTCCTGACGAAAATCCTTTGAAAACAATTGGTTTACGTCTAGGGGAACAGGTGAAAGAAGCATACAAGGAACTAGCTTTTAGTCAAGCCTGCGGCGCTATCCTTTCACTGGCACAAGCCAGTAATAAGTTTATCGATGAACAAGCTCCTTGGTCATTATATAAACAGGGACAGCAAGAGTCCGTGGAAAAAGTTCTCTACGCAGTTCTAGAATCAGTTAGACTGGCAGCTTATCTGCTATCCCCAATTATTCCAAACATCAGTAGCGATATTTATCAACAACTGGGTTTTGGAATAGACTTTAACGATCAAATACAAAGTTCAGCTACCGCTCCTTTTGCCACCCATGCGACATGGGGGATACTATCTAGTAAACAACAGTTGGGTACATTCCAACCAGTTTTTAAGCGAATAGAACCCCCGAAAAACGATTAGTCCTTATCAAACTCTGATTTTGTTCAATTTCTTATTTTCTCAAAAAATTTATCGGGGCTTAATTTATTTATATTAACCCCGGAACATTATCATAAGCCGCTGTGACTAGCATCTAAAAGTTCGTAATTTGTATCAAAAATAACAGGGATAAAAATCGAGGTATCACAATGATGTTGAATAATTTTGAAACCGATTCAATATTTACGCCAGAACAAGTTTTGGAGAATCGGGGTAGGGTCGCTATATTTATTGACGGCTCAAATCTATTTTACGCTGCACTACAACTAGGGATTGAGATCGATTACACGAAGCTATTGTGTCGATTGACTGGAGGTTCTAGACTTCTGCGATCTTTTTTCTACACTGGTGTAGACCGGACGAACGAGAAGCAACAGGGGTTCCTGCTGTGGATGCGTCGCAATGGCTATCGAGTCATTGCTAAAGATTTAGTCCAGCTACCAGATGGCTCTAAAAAAGCTAACCTGGATGTAGAAATAGCAGTAGACATGATGGCACTAGTCGATTCTTATGATACCGCAGTTTTAGTCAGCGGTGATGGGGATTTGGCTTATGCAGTCAATTCAGTTAGCTATCGCGGCGTGCGGGTAGAAGTGGTAAGTTTGCGTTCGATGACCAGTGACAGCTTAATTAATGTAAGCGATCGCTACATCGATTTAGAAGCCATCAAAGAAGACATTCAAAAAACCCCTCGCCAAAGCTATCCATACCGGCCGTTATCTGGTATCGGCTTTTTGGAAGACCCAAGAACTAGTGATGGACACCTAGAAATCCAAGAATAATGGCGTATCAATTTCATAAAAGAGGGAGACAGGGGGAGAGAAAAATTCAAAAATACTCCCCCACTCCCTCCTTCCTTTTTTTACCTTTGATTTTTTTCTTGATATTTGGTTTAGTAAGTTGTGGGGGTAAATCTCCTCCAGCTTCTCAAGAAAATTCTGCGGCTTCATCTAAGCAAGATAGCGATTTAACCTTCTTTGATGTCACCCTAGAACAGGCAGATGAAGTGGGAAGACCAATTTGGAAAGTTAGAGCTAAACAAGCCAAGTACACCAAAGATAAACAAATTGGTCAAGCTGAAAGTCCTTATGGTGAACTATATCAAGATGGCAAAGTAGTTTACCAAATCAAGGCAGATGTTGCAGATATTGAACAAGATGGGAAGCAGTTGTTTCTTAAAGGTAAGATATTTGCCACAGACCCTAGTAATGGAATTGTATTGCAAGGCAATGAGTTAGAATGGCGGCCCAAAGAAGATTTGTTGATTGTCCGCAACCAAATTAACGGTACTCACAAACAACTACAAGCTGTAGCGCAAGAAGCGCGAGTTAAAACCCGCGAACAGCGTATGGAATTTTCTGGACGAGTAGTAGCAAATTCTGCTGATCCCCAATTACAAGTAAGAACCGAGCATTTAATCTGGAATATTAAAGAAGAAAAACTGATTGGCGATCGCCCCATACAAATTGATCGCTACAAAGATAATAAAATTAGCGATCGCGGTAAGGGGAATTCTGCCGAAGTCAACTTAAAAACAAAAATTGCCACTATTCAACCGAATGCTCAATTAGATTTATTAGACCCACCCGTGCAAATAGCTAGTAACTCTATGACCTGGAATATGAACGCAGAAACTGTTACTACAAATTCCCCTGTGCGGATGTTCCAGCGTATCGATAATCTTACCGTAACCGCTAATCAAGGTGAAATGAAAATCCCGCAAAAAACGGTTTATTTAACAGGTAACGTCAACGCCATTGGTCAGCGTCGCCAGTCTTTGAAATCTAATACATTAACTTGGTATTTAGACAATAAATTAGTTGAAGCTCAGGGAAATGTAGTTTATCGGCAAGTTGATCCACCGTTAAATTTTACGGGTGAGACAGCCGTTGGTAATCTGCAAACAGAAAATATTGTTGTCAAAGGTGGCAGTTCTAGCGGTAGGGTAGTAACAGAAATTATTCCCCAACAAAGAGCCAATCGTCAGCAGTAGAGTTAGTGAAAATGGGGAGTGGGATTAGGGAGTAGGGAGTAGGGAGTAGGGAGTAGGGGGAACTTGGGGACAAGTCCTCTTACCCATTCCCCATTCCCATTCCCCATTCCCTGTAACGCTCTAGGCTAGCATCTTAGTATTACAAGCCCTTTGATAACCCATGAATGGATCAAACCGATTAGGCAAGGAATCCTTGCAGATAGCCCAGCAAGCAGAACATTCCCAGCATCACGATATAGACCACGACCATACAGATCATACTCATGGGACTGAAGAGCCTGCTCATCCTCATGTCCATAGCGAAGAATCTTTACGGCGAATTGCCAATCGATTATCGCGGATAGAAGGCCATGTTCGTGGTATCAAGACAATGGTGCAGCAAAATAGCCCTTGTCCTGATGTTTTACTGCAAATTGCCGCAGTGCGGGGCGCATTGGATAAAGTAGCGCGAATTGTTTTGGATGAACATTTAACTGAATGTATTGCTAGAGCCGCACAAGAGGGCAATATTGAAGTTGAAATTAAACAGTTAAAAGCTGCTTTAGATCGATTTTTACCTTAAAAATCAAAAATTAACTAGTACGGCAAGATATTTTGTAGAGAAGCAATATTTGGTGTATTAACTCAGGCAAAGGGTTCTTTATGCCAAAATTAATACAAATGTTTTATATTCATAGGTAATAATCTGGGCAGTTCCAAAACAATTGCACAGTGATAGATTATACCCTTTTAAAGTGTATTATGATAGGCAGATTTTGGCTTTACTTATCTGCCAAGTAGCTACCTATATGTAGTTATCAACATTTTATTTGAGCGAAGTTATTACTAATAATGTATGGACAATAAGAACAAAGAAAAAGCTATAAATCAAATTTTGCTGGGGCTTGCTTTAAAATTTTTTCCATTGATTATTCTTGGATTATTTAAGGGATATTTAAATAGCTTTTCTCCTAATTTGAGTATATTGATAGCTGTTTTAATCGTAGGGTTTTTCCTAGTAGGTTATGTATTTGTTATTAAAGGATGTTATCTCTACAGTAAAATTAAAGGGTATTCATATCCTTGGGGATGGCTAGGGTTATTAAGTTTGCTCGGCTTATCAATTTTATTACTTATTCCTTCAAAGGAAAATATAGCCTCTTTCCAAGATGAAATATCGGCAAATGAATCCTGGGATAAAATTAATATTCCAGAGATATTCCTATGTTGGATCGTTGCCCTACCAGTTTTGTTTTGGTCTATATTAGGAATATTTTGCTTATTCAATAATTTAAATTTTTCCGACATAATAAAAGATCAAACTATTCTTAATTTATTAACTATAGCTTATAGCCTTTTTTGGGTAGTGATATTATTAAAAACTTTGCAGAAAGCAGGGTTAGGTTTTAATAAAATTATTGGTTATAAAAATTATGTTAATTTAAAATTGGTTGCAGTTATTATTGCTATAGAGTTTGCTTTTGCAAAAGGATCTACAACCTTAATATTATACAATTT
>NZ_JACKZS010000341.1 GCF_014222285.1 Nostoc sp. UCD121 | reverse complement strand
TGCCTTGCACTTTTGTTCGATTTATAGACTTCAATCACTATTTATACAAGGGTTTCAGTCTTAACCAGCAAGCCCTATCTAAAATTTGTTTTTACCAAGTAAAAAATCAATTCCAGATGCAATCCTTATCCCCCGCTACCTATCCCCAAGAGTATGAGTACATTGAGGGTGGGGGCTTCCGCGACACATAAAACCAACTAGAAACAGTTTTAGCTTTTTTTGCTACTTTTGTACTAGAGAATGCCTTAGTTCAGGAAATCATGAGGTGGGATATGGCTGTATTGCGCGAATCACCTTGGTATCAAGAAATTTTACGCGAAGGAGAACGGCAATTTCCCGTTCTAAGTTCTGTACACCCGTGGATCTGGGGTATTCCCGAATAATCTTTAGGTCAGTGCGATCGCCTTGCCAGTATATATAAAGTAGGCGTTGCAGAATATAAATATCAATAAGTGCGATTGCGTACCCGCTCGTCGTAGGCGATCGCATTTTCCGCAATTCCCAATCCCTAATTAAATTTTTCTAATAATCATTCTCTATTTTGTGGCATAAATTTAGTGAATGCGGATGATATGTACATAGCAGCATTGATCACTCAAGATTGATTTATGAATAACTCCACCCATCAGCTAGACGATTTCGCTTTAACATTACCGATTCCCCAATTAGCTCGCATCACTGCCCAGGAATTTGCTAACCAACAGCCAAATTCGGAAAAAGCAGAGCAAGTTCGGCTGAATACGCTAGCTGTGTGGGTGGTGAATGACTACTTGGAAATGATGGATATTCCTACCAACCTCCAAGGTAGCGACAGTTGGAACCCCATCATGCGCCTCTGTGGAAATGTCGCTGACTTAGAATTGCCCTCAGTTGGCCGTCTAGAGTGTCGCCCTGTCCATCAGCATCAAGAGATATGTTTCATTCCCCCAGAAACTTGGGAAGAACGGGTGGGTTATTTAGTAGTTCAATTTGATGAATCACTCCAAGAAGCAAGGCTGCTTGGTTTTATACCTAGTGTCGCAACTGAAACACTGCCTTTAAAACAACTGCAACCATTGGAAGCGTTTATCGACCACTTGGGAGAATTGCGTCAATCTCCAGTTAGTTCACTCGTGAATTTGAGTCAGTGGTTTACTGGTATATTTGAGGCAGGTTGGCAAACTATTGAATCTTTGTGGAATTTGCCAGAACTCAGACCAGTTTATGCCTTTCGTAGTACCGAAACTTTGGAACTCAATGCCCTCAATCAACCAGAATCAATTACTAAACGGGCAAAACTAATTGATTTAGGTATCCAAATTCTTAACCAACCCGTTATGTTGATTGTGGAAATCAGCCCAGAAAAAGATCAACAAACTAGTATTCATCTGCAATTGCACGCCACTGGGAATCAAATCTACTTACCACCTGGAGTTCATCTCACCGTTCTAGATAGTTCGGGAGCAGTATTTCTAGATGCTCAATCGAGAAAATCAGACAACTACATTCAGTTACAGTTTCGCGGTGAACCTACAGAACAATTTAGTGTTAGGGTAGCCATTAATGATACTAGCATTACTGAACATTTTCGGATTTAAAACATCCAGTTATTTTCCCTCTTTGTCGGTAACTTATTAAGTGCTAATTGGTTAATTAAAAATTAAAAATTAAAAATTCAAGCCAGTTTTGGGGATTTTGAAAAAAGTCTACAAAAGCTTGTGGAGCTTGTTATGAGACATTAGAACAGGGGATGATTCTGCACAGAGGGTATAGTGACGGTCATGGGTAAGTTAGTGGTTCTGAAATTCGGAGAGGGTAGTTTTGAGCAGGGATTTGCTGTCACCCTCCAAATTGGTGAAGAACATGAGCGGGCAGCAACAGAAATCACGGGGAAACTACCTTCATTTCCCGAAATGCCGCTTTATTATAGTCATTGGCAGTCTAGTTATCGACAGATAAGCAATCGTTATCGTCTCCATGCTGACAAAATGCAGGTGACGAATGTCTCGATGATTCAAGACTGCGAAAACACTTCCCATATCTTAAGGGCCCGCTTTAATACCTGGTTGCGAGCAGAAGAATTTCGCCCTTTAAGGGAAAAATGGTTAGAAAGATTGTCGTCCGAAGAAGAAGTACGAGTAATTTTGCAAACAGAAAATAGCCAATTGCAGCTATTGCCTTGGCATCTGTGGGAGTTGTTAGAACGCTATCCCAAGGCTGAAATCGCTCTTTCTTCACCATCCTACGATCGCATCCACAAGCTACGCCCAAAAAATCCATTAGTCAATATTTTGGCAATTGTAGGCAATAGTCAGGGGATTGATACTGAGGCCGATCAAACTTTACTCCAACAGTGTGGTAACGCAGAAGTCTGCTTTTTGGTAGAACCACAACGTAAAGAATTAACCGAGCATCTTTGGGGAAAAAACTGGGATATTCTCTTCTTTGCTGGGCACAGTTCCAGTAACAAAAATGGAGAAAGTGGACGAATTTACCTGAATAAAACTGATAGTCTGACCATTGGCGAATTGAAATATGCTCTGAAGAAAGCCATTGAGAACGGCTTGCAACTAGCTATCTTCAACTCCTGTGATGGATTAGGATTAGCGCGAGAATTGGCTGATTTGCAAATTCCTCAAATAATCGTCATGCGTGAACCAGTCCCAGACCAGGTTGCGAAGGAATTCTTAAAGTATTTTCTCCAAGGCTTTGCTGGTGGCGAGTCTTTATATCAAGCGGTACGCCAAGCACGGGAACGATTGCAAGGACTTGAGGATCGATTTCCCTGTGCAACTTGGCTACCAATGATTTGCCAAAATCCAGCGCAGATACCACCCACTTGGGATGAATTAAGGTCTACAACAAAACCTAAAGATACCCCGGATTTAGTTTTGTCTACCAAACGCAGATTAGCAACAACTTTGTTATCCGGTTTGGCAATTACAGGCTTGGTTTTTGGGGTGAGATGCGTAGGATGGCTAGAAAGTGTAGAAATTCCCGCCTTTGACCAGATGATGCGATCGCGCCCTGCGGAGCCACTAGATTCGCGTCTGCTGATAATTGCAATTGATGATGACGATCTGGCAATTCAAAGACAGAATAATGAGTCCTTGAGTGGAGCTTCCATTTCTGAAAAATCTCTTAACAAATTATTGGCAAAACTGAATCAATATCAACCCCGCGCGATCGGCTTAGATATTTACCGTGATTTTCAAGCCAAACAACCAGATTTAATAACTCGTCTTCAAAAAACTCAGAATTTGGTTGGCGTATGTAAAGGAAGTGATAGCACAGAAAGCATCACTGGTATTAAGCCAGCACCAGAAATCCCCAAAACGAATCTGGGATTCAGTGACTTTATTCACGATCCTGATGGAGTTATCCGTCGCCATCTCCTGTTCATGAACCAGGAGCCGACATCATTGTGTCCTGCTACCTTTGCATTCAGTCTACAACTAGCCTCCTTGTATCTGCGTCCTTCAGGAATTCAACCAAAGTTCACCCCTGAAGGGAATTTGCAACTCGGTAAAACTATTTTTCCGAATCTGAAGTCTCGCACTGGCGGCTATCACGATATTGATGCTAATGGCGGTCAAATCTTACTTAACTACCGTTCTCCAAAACAGATAGCTCAACAGGTGAAACTAACCCAATTTTTAGCTAGTCCAATTAACTCCAGTGCTATTAAAGACAAGATTGTTTTGATTGGTGTAACAGCAAGGGGGGATTCACCAGACACTTGGCCTACACCATACGGGGCTCCTTTAGATGAACAAATGCCAGGAGTGTTAGTACAAGCCCACATGATCAGCCAGATCCTTAGTGCTGTGCAGGATGGGCGGCCATTGCTGCGGGTTTGGTCGCTGTGGGCTGAGGTGGCCTGGATTTGGGGTTGGTCTTTGGTAGGAGGAGTTTTGGCTTGGCGAAAGCTTTCCTTACCTTGGTTGGCATTGGCAGTTAGTATTACCTCTGGTGTTCTGTATATAGTTTGCTTTGGTCTATTAATTTCCGGTGCTTGGGTGCCATTTATCCCGTCGATTTTGTCGCTAGTAGCCACGGTTAGCCTGCTGTCAATTTATAATTCAGCAACAAAAGTGCAGGTAGAGAATGGGCAATAGGGAAAGATTTTTTGATTAAATTTTTGGATAAGCAGCAGATAAATCTATCAGGCTTACATAGTTCAAGAAGGGTTTTTATGAAGTCAAATTCACAACCGATAAAACTGTTTTTAGTAGTAACTTTTAGCTGTACCAATTTATTAGTTAGCCTGACTCCAGTACTGGCGAAACCAAACGTCGGTTCTTCAACTAGCGATGCCTACGGCGGGCTACGCCTACGCTCTGAAGCTAAAACAAGCCATACTAAATCCACATTTAATCAACCTGCAATTCCATCTGGCCCTCCTCCTGGAGGCCGCGTTCGTGGTGGAGCGAAGCGCAACCTAAATGGATGCCAAATTACTAAACATGACCTGACTGCTTTAGTGTCCTTTACTCAGGAACCTAACTCAGTAATCAATGTCTGGGGAAAGACAACGCTAGAACACCCAAGTTGGTTTTTCTATGTGCCATATACCAAAGATTTTCCTTATGCAGTTGAATTTGTGCTGCAAGATCAAGACTCTAACGAGATTTATAAAAAACCGATTGTTTTACCAGAGAAAGCAGGAGTCATCAGTGTGTCTCTACCTACCACTTCTCCTGGCTTGGCACTAAACAAACAATATCGCTGGTTTTTCACTATTAGCTGTGACCAGGAAAAGAATTCTCCCCCGACTTACGTAGAAGGGGTAATACAAAGAGTCGAACTCAATCCCGCCGTAGTTAAAGAGCTAGAAACGCCAGAACTGTTAAAGCGCTATGCTATCTATGCCCAAAACGGGATATGGTACGACGCACTTACCACACTGGCTCAACTGCGCCAGAAAAATCCTAAAGATGCAAAATTACAAACAGAGTGGCAGAATTTGTTAGGCAGCATCCAGTTAGATGATATTGCAACAGAACCGATTTTTTGGGAGCAACCTTAGAGGTTGTTTGAAAAGTAGTATGTTGTGATTTTAATCGAATTATTACCCCCCTTAATCCCTTATAAAGGGGGAAACAATAAAATCTAGTTCCCTCCCCTTTATAAG
>NZ_JACKZS010000340.1 GCF_014222285.1 Nostoc sp. UCD121 | reverse complement strand
GGGCAGGGAGCAAGGGGGAAAAAATTACTTCTTTCCCCTCTGCTCCCCTGCCTCTTCCCAATGCCCTATTAAGGAATGTTGCTTTGTTTCTCATAAATGAGACGTGTATGATTGCCATCACTTATTTTCATGCAAGGGTTAACAAATCATGTTCCATGTATAAACCTTTCCTGGAATTTTTAGAAAAAGAGCTATTTCAGCGCTTTGATTTACAAAGTAGGGTCATTCCCCCTGGTTTAGAATTCAAAGTTAGCGATCGCGGCAGAAACCCTGCAACTATTCGCAGTTGGTGTTACCAATCTCAAGAGTTGCGGAAAATTCGCTATACCTATATTGATGCCGGGGAAAGCGCCCAAATTTTTAACAGCGTGATTTATCCTAGCCATAACTACGATTTACCTCTGTTAGGGATTGATTTTTTATCCTTTGGTAAAGTCAAGAATCTAATTGTGCTTGACTTTCAGCCTTTGTTTCAGGATGAAGATTATCAAAACAAATATATAGCTCCGCTAAAATATCTCCATAATAAATACCCGGATTTGGCACAAAACTTAGAAATGAAGTTTTACGATGCCAACCAGTATTTTTCTAAGTACCTCTTGTTTGCCAAAACAGACGCTGAAACAGTTGCAACGCGAGTCTTTGAAGCTTTTCAAGATTATTTAAACTTGTATTGGCAAATGTTAGCAGATGCCCAAGCGCTTCACGATCCAGAAGATATCCAACGGATTGTCAAAGCCCAAAAAGACTATGACCAATATAGTGCAGACCGAGATCCAGCATCTGGTTTGTTTAGCAGTTACTTCGGTCATGAATGGGCAGAGCGCTTTCTCCATGAGTTCTTATTTGAAGATGCTGTTCCCCTAGCAGTTAGTACCAGCAAAAGATGAAGGCAGGAGGCAGAAGTTTTTTAATTTTTAATTCGGAGCGAAGCGACGTGACACTATATCAACCATTTCTCGATTATGCGATCACCTACATGCGATCGCGCTTGGATTTACAACCCTATCCCATCCCCACTGGGTTTGAGTCCAAAAGTGCTGTTGTGGGCAAGGGCAAAAACCAAGAAGAAGTTGTCACCACTAGTTACGCCTTTCAAACTGCAAAATTACGCCAAATTCGTGCAGCCCATGTCCAGGGTGGTAATTCCCTGCAAGTGTTGAATTTTGTGATTTTTCCACATCTCAACTACGATTTACCCTTTTTTGGGGCGGATCTGGTGACATTACCAGGAGGACACCTAATTGCTTTGGATATGCAGCCCCTATTTCGGGATGATTCAGCATATCAGGCAAAATATACTGAACCAATTCTGCCTATTTTCCACACCCATCAACGGCATCTATCTTGGGGAGGAGATTTCCCCGAAGAAGCACAGCCTTTTTTCTCTCCCGCTTTTCTGTGGACTCGTCCCCAAGAAACAGCTGTAGTAGAAACTCAGGTGTTTGCCGCTTTTAAAGACTATTTAAAAGCTTATCTAGATTTTGTAGAGCAGGCGGAAGCTGTAACAGATTCCCAAAATTTAGTAGCCATTGAGCAAGCCCAACTGCGATACCTACGATATCGGGCTGAAAAAGACCCAGCACGAGGGATGTTTAAACGCTTCTATGGTGCCGAATGGACTGAAGAATATATCCACGGCTTCTTATTTGATTTAGAGAGAAAATTAACACCCATCAACTAAGTATTAAGCCGAATTGAATTAAACATAATTCTTGTGGGATGGGCATCTTTCACCTAGCTTAGGGACTGACAAGAAATAAATTATCTATCTTGTGGAGTAGGCATCCTGCCCGCCCTGAATATGGGACGATTGCGGACAGCCATCCCACAAGAAAATTTGGAATGTTTTTTTAATTTGGAAGTCCCTTATGCAATCAATTTAAATGGGGAGCAGCTTAAGGAATTTCCAAGAAATAAATTACCTAAACAAACGAACCACAGAGATACAGAGAACACAGAGGACTGACGAGAAGAGAGTTTTTTTCGTATTTTTTTATTTGGAAGTCCCTAAGCGGTCAAGAAAAATTCACAGTGGCCTTTGTTAGTGACACTTTCACAAAAGAAGGTTTTTGTCGATAGTGCTATGGAAACTACTGTATAAAATATCTATCTTTAGATATATTTTATGAAAAATATCTGCTTGCTCAGTACAGTTCCTATAGTAGATTGACTTAAATCTATTAACTTATGTTATGATTTGTATACTTCTAATGTTATGATTCATGTTGTGCTTTTAAGTTAACAACCAGTAAGTTGTTTGCTGGTGTAAGCTAAAATACCCTAATTTAGAACTTAAAAGCCAATTTAAGCAAGCTTAGAAATTTTTTAACATCCAACTGTTCCTTAATAAAGTTAAAGTTTTGTTACTAGTAGCTCAGATATATTTAAATTCTGAATTTTCAAGAGTTACTGAGGTAGGTATGTTGAATACTGAGCATTAAATTGACTGAATGCGAGAGGAATTCTACTGTTATTCTGAAGCAAATAGAATGTAGAAGTTTAGTGAAATAAGGTGCGATACTAATGCTAAAAAACAGCGAACTAACGATTAATCAGGGTTCTAATCTCAAATTGAAGCTTGGAGAGCAACGATACGAGCATTTTTCTAGAGTAGAACTTTTGCGGAATCGTACAGTTGGAAAGCCATTAGAGTTAAATATAGTGGAATAAATCTTAATTAAATTAAGATAAATTTCCCAAGTTTAAAATCAACAATCCCGGAAGAAACAGGCAAGTATTATGCCAATATTCTTGCTAGTGGGACTAGTTAATTAGTTTAAGGTTATGCCGAATTAAAGGTTAACCCACACACAGAATTTACTCAAATGAGTGGTCTTGTTTAATAACATTGCCAGTCAGCAATAACAGTTAGCTTTTTTTTGAAAGCTAGTTTTGTCATGACTTTTATCTAATAAAGATAAAAAGCATAATTTATTGCTGGCGTGCATTAGGGTAAATCGCAATTATTACCGAAATCTCCCAATTTTTTGCAATAAAGAAAGGTCAACAGACATGAATAAGGTTCAAGCATCCTTTGAAGCTACAGAAACTGCATTTCACGTGCAAGGTTACGAAAAAATCGATTTTAGTCTTGTCTATGTGAACGGTGCATTTGATATTAAAAACAGAGAAATAGCAGATAGCTATGAGAAGTTTGGTCGCTGTCTGACTGTAATTGATGCCAATGTTTATGAACTTTATGGAAAGCAGATCAAGTCATATTTTAGGCACTATGACATTGATCTGACAGTATTTCCCATCATCATTACAGAGCCAGCTAAAACCCTTGAAAGCTTTGAGAAAATTGTTGACGCTTTTTCTGACTTTGGCTTAGTTCGTAAGGAACCGGTCTTAGTCGTTGGTGGTGGTCTAATTACTGATGTGGCTGGCTTTGCTTGCGCTGCTTACCGTCGTAAGAGTAACTTCATTCGGGTTCCGACAACGTTAATTGGTTTAATTGATGCAGGTGTAGCGATTAAGGTAGCAGTTAATCATCGCAAGTTGAAAAATCGTTTGGGAGCATATCATGCACCTTTGAAAGTTATCCTCGATTTTTCATTTTTGAAAACCTTGCCAACGGCTCAAGTTCGTAATGGTATGGCAGAGTTGGTGAAAATCGCTGTAGTTTCTAACTCGCAAGTGTTTGAAATGCTATACGAATATGGCGAAGAACTACTTTCGACTCACTTTGGACAGGTTAACGGGACACCCGAACTTAAAGAGATTGCTCATAAACTCAACTACGAAGCAATCAAAACCATGTTGGAGTTAGAGACTCCAAACTTGCATGAAATCGACCTCGATCGCGTCATAGCTTACGGTCACACCTGGAGTCCTACCTTAGAGTTAGCGCCTCATGTACCCCTATATCATGGTCATGCCGTCAATATAGATATGGCTTTATCTGCAACCATAGCAGCACAACGCGGTTATATTCCAACAGGGGAGCGCGATCGCATTCTAGACTTAATGAGTCGCATTGGTCTATCACTCGATCATCCTCTATTAGATGGGGATTTGCTCTGGGATGCTACCGAGTCTATAAGCTTGACACGAGACGGCAAACAACGCGCAGCCATGCCTCGACCTATTGGTGAGTGCTTCTTTGTCAACGATTTGACTCGTGAAGAACTTGATGCGGCCTTAGCTGAACATAAACGTCTTTGTGCTAAATATCCCCGTGGCGGTGAAGGCGTTGATGCCTACATTGAAAGTCAAGAAGCCAAGCTAGTGGGAGTGTGAAGATATGACGAGTGTATTAGGACGAGAGACAGCGAGGCCCATAACGCCACACAGTATTTTAGTAGCGCAGCTACAGCAAACCCTGAAATTAGCAGAAGAAAGTGGCATTCCCGTAGAGATATTAGATTCTCTGCGTCAGGGAGTTCAATTAGCTTCGGGTTTAGATCCCTATCTGGATGATTACACAACTCCCGAATCGAGTGCCTTGACAGCATTGGCGCAAAAAACTAGTCAAGAAGACTGGAGTAAACGTTTCAGCGATGGTGAAACAGTGCGTCAATTAGAACAAGAAATGCTGTCAGGACATTTGGAAGGACAGACATTGAAAATGTTTGTTCATATCACTAAGGCAAAGCGCATCCTAGAAGTAGGGATGTTTACAGGATATTCAGCCTTGGCAATGGCAGAGGCACTACCAAGCGATGGGCAACTCATAGGTTGTGAAGTTGACTCTTATGTAGCTCAATTTGCTCAAGCTTGCTTTAGTGAGTCTCCCCACGGCAACAAAATCGTTGTGGAAGTAGCGCCTGCTTTAGAAACACTCCATAAGCTCGCAGAAAGAAAAGAATCATTTGATTTGATCTTCATTGATGCCGATAAAAAAGAGTATGTAGAGTACTTCCAGATCATCTTGGATAGTAACTTGCTAGCTCCTGACGGGTTAATCTGCGTGGATAACACTTTGTTGCAGGGACAAGTTTACTTACCACCAGAACAACGCACTGCCAATGGTGAAGCGATCGCTCAGTTCAACCGTGTTGTCGCCGCAGATCCGCGTGTAGAACAAGTTCTGTTACCCATACGAGATGGCGTGACTCTGATTAGACGCATAGCGTAATCAGGAGACAAGGAGACAAGGGGACAATTC
>NZ_JACKZS010000339.1 GCF_014222285.1 Nostoc sp. UCD121 | reverse complement strand
GTGGTAATCATAGCAGTTAACAATGATTTTAAATACGAAATCACCTAACCAATAAACAAGAACCTTTATAGTAAAATTAGCTCAAATATCGCATCAGTAATGACTCTAGCTGGACTGTGCGGATTGGCTTAACCAGATAGTCATTAGCACTACCTGGTAACTTGTTAATTTCTTTTTCTATAGGTTCGCTCAAAGTCATTATTACAATTGGCGTATCTTTCCAAGAAGGCTTTTGTCTAAGGAGATTTAGCAAATTTAAGATACTAGTTTTTTTAGTTAGCTGGAAATCAAAAAAAACTAAATCTGCTTGGAGGCTTTGCACCTGTTTCAAAAAATCGGTTTCATTATCTATCCACTTGACTTTATAGCCAATTGACTGAAGATAGCCTTGCAAAACTGTTGCAGTTTTTTCCTCTTCTTCTATAAGTAAAATAGTTTTATTTTTGGGGATGTCCGGGGAGGAGGATGAAGTCAACTCTTCTCCCTGATATTCCTCATTTTGTTCATTCTCGGCTGCTTTCGAAAGTACAGGGTTTGGTAGAAACAAAGTGAACTGACTGCCTTTTCCTAAAGTCGATTTAACAGTCACATCTCCACCATGCAAACGCGCTAATTTGCGTGTTAAAGCTAAACCTAAACCAGTGCCTTCGTACTGCCGATTTAATTGGCTATCAAGCTGTTTAAATGGTTCAAATAGAAATTGAAACTGATTTTGGTCTATACCAATTCCAGTATCTGAAACTGTAAAGGTTATTCCTTGAGGTACTTTTTTCACTACCAGCGATACATCACCGGTTGGGGTAAATTTAATGGCATTGGTGAGCAGATTGAGTAGCATTTGCTTAATGCGCCGCTCATCAGCAATACAAATATCCTCTTGTAGGTCAATTTTGTAGGTGAGTTTTAACCCCTTTTCTGAGGCGCGATCGCGCACTGTCCAGATGGCATAATTACATAAATCTGATACTGGTAAAGGTGACAGTATCAGTTCTTCTTTGCCTGCTTCTACCTTCGATAAATCAAGAATATCGTTAATCAGTGCCAGCAAATGCTCACCACTACTATATATACAACTTACATATTCGTTCTGCTTTTCATTGAGAGAGCCAACTACTTCTTGTTGCAGCAACTGCGACAAGCCCATAATCGCATTAAGAGGTGTTCGCAACTCGTGGCTCATGGTTGCTAAAAATTCACTTTTTGCCCGACTAGCAGCTTCTGCTGCTTCTTGAGAGGCACGTAGTTTCAATTCTGTTTCCTTGCGTTCAGTAATATCCTCAATCATCGCTAGAAAAAACTCAGGTTCACCATTGCTGTCTGGTATAACAGAAACAGAGATATGAGTCCAAACTAGGCTACCATCTTTATGTAAACAGCGTCTTTCCATCTCAATGCGATGTTTATCGACAGCCTGTTGCTCAAGTTCGGAGATTTGGAAGCCGAACCTTGAAGTTTTCCCTGAGTTTTTGCCAATTTCTGACAGCAGTTGTTTGTAAAGTTTTAAATCCCCCTTTTGCGTGGAAATGTAATCTGTAAAGCGCTTACTGTATAGTTCTTCTCGGCTGTATCCTAAAATCTCGCACAGTACCGGATTAGTATCGACTATCTGCGCTTTCATATCTATAAGTCCAATACCAATAGAAGAACGTTCAAAAATTGCCCGAAATTTCGCCTCACTCTGTCGCAGTGCTTCCTGTACCATGTTTCGCTCACTTGCTTCTATAGCCAGAGTCACGAAATCTGCAATCGAGCCAGCAAAAGTTTCTTCTTCTAAAGTCCATTGGCGAAGTTCGCCTATGTGTTCGTGGCACACTACGCCTACCAAACGACCCTCTAACCAAATTGGTGCATCCAGTAGGGATGTAATGCCTAAAACGCAAAGATAAGGCTGGGATAATTCTTGGGTTCTTGTATCGTTTCTGGCATCATTTGCGGCAATGGTACGTTCTTCTTCTAAAGCCTGGAAATAAGCTGGATAATTTTCTTGTGAAAGCGAGTTACCAAAGCTATGCTCCTTAGTGTTTACATCATATAAATCGATGCATTCAATTTTTGAGCGTTCTTCATTATATAACCACACCCCAACTCGCTTGACTAAGAGCGTCTGAGCAGCAGTTTCTGTGATCTCTTTCAATACTGCATTAAGATTGCCTTGTTGAAATGTCTTGCTTCTTGCCAGTTGTACTAATGTCTGGCTTTGTTTTCGACGACTATTTTCTCTGATTTGTAAAGCCTCTTGGGACTGATTTTGCTCTGTAATATCTCTAGCTGACACCACCTGCATTACTTGACCTCAAGAAGAAATAATTTTGCTTTCCAGTTCTACGCAAAAAGTAGAACCGTCTTTGTATAACTACAATTACTTGGTATGGTTTTTCATAACCGGAAAGTATATTTTTATAATCCAATTTTTTTAATTTTAGATAACGAGTTCCAAAATAGATATTGCTAATCACTTTTATTACTTCATAATAGTAATTTTTGCCAGGGGATAATTAGCATTTACAGTAATTTTACTATCAAGTAATTTCACTCAAATATTAAGTAGTATAGTGTTTTGATTTGGGAAGTAGGAAGTGGTGTAGTTTAATTACTTGAAAATGGCTGTCAGTCAATTAGTTGGTTAGTGCTAATATTAATTCATTTTTTTTGGAACTGTACAAAATCAAGCTTGCTGAGGCAATAGGGCATAAGTCCTAAGTTCTGGAGCAACTTCACAGATAATCGATATGATTACCAAAACACAGTTGATTCCCCTAGAGAAAGATACTTAATGACTAAAATTTTGAGAATATTAAGGTAATGCGAGCTTTTATGGAGGTGGAGCGATGACGGTTAGTAATGTGAGAATTGTTTCCCTAATCCCCGGTGGAACAGAGATTTTAGCGGCACTAGGATTGGTTAATGCTATTGTGGGGCGATCGCACGAATGTGATTATCCTCCAGAAATCCTCGATCTACCTGTTTGTACCCAAGCACGCTTAGACTCCAATGTCTCCAGCAGCCAAATTAACGATGATGTAAATAATTTGTTACAATCTGCTCTCAGTATTTATGAAATAAATACTGATGTTTTAGAGCAGTTGCAGCCTACTCATATTCTCACTCAAGACCAGTGTGATGTTTGTGCTGTCAGCTTACACGAAGTTGAAAAGGCAGTGGCCACACTCATTGACAGTAAACCGCAGATTATTTCTTTACAACCCAATATTCTCCAAGATATTTGGGCTGATATTGAGCGAGTCGGTAACGCCTTTGAGGTAGATTCGGTAAAAGTCTTAGAAAATTTAGAAGCTCGCGTCAAAATTTGCCAGCAAAGAATCCAAGGGCTTTCTTTAAATGAACAGCCTACTGTTGCCTGTATCGAGTGGACTGATCCTTTAATGGTTGCGGCCAATTGGATTCCTGAATTAGTTAACTTGGCAGGAGGACAGTCTCTATTTTGTTATACAGGTCAGCCTTCTCCTATCTTGCCGTGGGAAACACTATTAACAACTAATCCAGATGTCATTGTTTTTATGCCTTGTGGCTTTGATTTAAATCGCACTCGCCAAGAAGCTAAATTGTTAACTAAACGTCCAGAATGGGAAAAACTACACGCTACGCAAGCTGGTAGGGTCTACATCACCGATGGCAATTCTTACTTTAATCGTCCAGGGCCACGACTGGTAGATTCTCTCGAAATTTTGGCTGAAATTTTGCATCCCGAAATTTTCCAATACGGCTACAAAGGAACGGCTTGGGAACTTTTGTAAAGAAGAATTCAGGAGTCAGAAGTCAGAATGGGCTAAACCTTAGCTATCCGCTAACAGGAGTCAGTATGAATTCTCTCTTTTGAGTCCTTTCTCATGGTGTTTCTTTAGAATCCGCCGATGGTTCATTGTTAAATAACAGCAGGCGTGCAGCAAGGATGGCAAATCCGATCGCAGCGATCGCTTTTAACAAACGTGTAGGTAATAATTCGGCTACTGCTCCCCCCGCTAATGACCCCAACAGGCTAGTCAACAGCAATGCGCCTGCTGTACCAAAAAATACTGCACGCGGAGAATTAGAACGCCCTGAAAGTGCGATCGCTGCTAGCTGACTTTTGTCACCCAATTCTGATAAAAAAACCGTAACAAAGCTCAGTCCTAAGAGATGCCAATCCATATTATTAAGGGGGAAGGGGAAATGGGAAAGAAGAGGGAAAAGAACTCTTAACTTTTAACTAACCTTGAAATACATCCCAAAACAGCATTAAGGAAATTACCAACAACATCACACCTGCTGATTTTTCTATAGTTTTCGGGCTGAGTCGGCTAGCCATCCAACTACCTAAAAGTACACCTAATAAGCTGGTGGTTATCAGCGCCGCTGCCGATCCTATAAATACCACCCAAGGCGAATGAGATTCTGCACTCATTAATAGGGTGGATAGCTGAGTCTTATCTCCAATTTCTGCGAGAAAAATGGTTACAAAAGTTGTGCCAAAAACTACTAACACTGATTGCTGCTTTGGAGGACTATCGGCAACTACAGGCTGAACTAGCTGGGTGATCGCAGGAGTTAAGTTAAAATCAGTGCTGTCTTTCAGTTCTAGCTCGATCTCAGTCTGAGCTATGCCAGAAATCTCCAAAGGTGCAGAGTCAAGTTTCACAAGCAGTAGTTTTGGTTGCTAGATTATTTTCATATTTCTATCATATTCTCAGATTGTTGTAATAAATTGCAACTACATAAATGGAGACAAAAAAATTATGGGGTGTTTTTGTGTCCTTAGATCCTCCTTACAGCCCAATAGCTTTATCGAAGCGTAGTATTTCTAAGCTGCGATCGCCGTATACTCCTTCTATTTGCTGGCGACAACAGTCTATAGCAAAATCGTTGACTTCTTCAGGTTCAACCCCATACATATCTTGAAAAACCTCTGATTCCACGCGGCAGAAACGAGGACGATCTGAGTAGATGCGACATTCGCGCGTGGTATGGTCGAAATTAACGCACCATCCGCCTTCGCCTACCATACTGAGGTAGAGTTCTAGTTCTGGTGGAGAGAGATACTCATCTAAATCTGGACGATCTGCTGGATCGAGATTACAGCAGGCTCCACATTGCTTTACACATTGCCAAGTTGCCATTTTGAATTAGGGAATGGGGAATGGGGAATGGGG
>NZ_JACKZS010000338.1 GCF_014222285.1 Nostoc sp. UCD121 | reverse complement strand
TTTAGTATTATATAGCACCTCGAAATACGCAAACTGAATTAGCGATCGCTCTTTGGGAAAAACTTTTTGGTTTACTGATTGGGTATTTTAGAAAAATAAGTGCAAAAAATTATACTGAAAGTTGTAAAAATGTTAGAAGAAGGGTTATAAGATTAATACATCAGTTATCAACCTCATGCACCCAATCTTAGATCGGATGTTTGTTGTCTAAGAAAGCGTTAAGCATCTACCAGTCAATTCAGGGACTTCCAAAAAATAAATTATCCAAAATTATTTGTACGTTTGTAGGAGTGCAAAGCCTTGTGCTTCTAAGATGGGATGTTTTTTTACTGGAAGTTCCTAACTATGGGACTCATCACTCTGTTAATAAAACATGGGACTCACAATTGGTCTGGTAAACACCTATTCAACTTTAAATATTGGTGATGCTGCAATTTATAGTGCCCTGACTGCTTTAGCATCTGAGGCCAAAGTTGTAGCACAATTTCAAGATGCCCAACCGGAGTACATACCCGGCTTGCAGATTTTGCCTAAGATTGGGCGTTGTGATGCCTATATCAGTGTAGGCGGCGATATTTTCAATAATGCTCGTGAAGGTTTGATTACAAAAGCCTTCATTCGGAATTTGCTGGAGTTAAAGCGATCGCCTCGTCAAACAATTCTTTTTGGGCAATCAATTCCGCGATCGTGTCACGGCTTCAGTTTTGAGGCTCTGGCCTATTGTTTACGACGGTTGGCTGCCGTCTGTGTTCGGGATGTGGAAAGTCACAAACGCTTAACTCAAGCGGGAGTCAAAGCAATTCTTTCCTTTGATACAGCTTTCAGTCTCTCAGTCAGTTCTCAAGGACAAGCAGAGGCAAAACAGGTATTCCAGGCTTTAGAAATCATCCCAGAGAAAGCAGCATTAATTTCGCTGCGAGCCTTTGATTCGATGTATAGCCATGATAATCAGCAATTTCAACGTCAATTGGTTAACTTGTGCCGCCAGCTATTAGAACGTCAATATCAACCTGTATTGCTGATTCAATCCCAAGCTTATGGTGCAGATAATGATTTAGCAGTAGCAGAAGAAATTTTTCAGCAAGTACCACAACTGAAGATATTTAATCCCTTTACGGTGAGCAGTAACTTGGCTAAATGGGAATTGGTAATGGGCGCACTAAGTATTTCTGCTGTGATTGTCGCCATCCGTTATCACACAGCCGTCTTAGCCTTAGCCAGTGGAAAAATTCCCTTTAATCTCTACTACTCCAACAAAGGCCAAGACTTAAGCCAACGACTGGGAATCCCTGGATGCAGTTTAGAGCAGTTTGATGTGGATGCTTATATAGATGCGATCGCTCGTACCTCTGAGCAAACATTTGATCATGCTGCAATTCGGACTCAGGTGCAGCAAAACTTTAATGAATGCTTACAACAAATAAAAGGATAATTTCATGAATAGCTTACGTCTAGCTTTGGTTAGCAACTTTCGTGCTGAAGCTTCTCCCAGTATGCTAGTTTGCGGAGATCGTCTCTACGATTCTCTCTGTGCAGAGCATCCCCATTTAGCAACTACCCGTATTCAACCAAACTATACTTATCGATTGCGGCAGTTACCTCGCCTGGGTAAAATGCGCCTTGCCTTAGAGACTGACAAAATGTTGAACCGTTTTTGGGATTATCCGCGACATCTCAAATCCCAAGTTTCTCAGTTTGATATTTTCCACATCTGCGATCAGAGCTATGCCTCACTGGTGCATATATTACCCCCAGAACGCACAGGAGTATTCTGTCATGATTTAGATGTCTTTCGCTCCATCTTACAACCGGACAAATACCCGCGATCGCTCCGTTATAACACCATGCAGCGCTATGTTTTGAACGGTTTTCGTAACGCTGCGGTGGTATTTTACACAACTCAATCTGTTCGGGATGAAATTCTCCACTATCAACTTATCAGCCCCGATAAGCTAGTTCAAGTTCCTCTGGGAATTGCCCCCGAATTTTCTCCTGGTGATGCCAACTCTAAGATGGCAATCCACATCCAGCAGGAGATTGGAAATCGTCCTTTTCTCTTGAATATCAGTGGCAATCTCAAACGCAAACGGTTAGATGTTTTACTAGAAACCTATGCCCGCCTACGGTATCATCACCCAGAATTACTGTTGGTCAGGGTCAGCCCAGAATGGGAACCCGATATGCAAGCGCGAATTGACCGATTGGGAATTCGTCATGGTATCCGATTGTTCTCACAATTAGAGCAGAAGGATCTAGTAGAACTTTATCGGCAAGCAGCAATAGTACTAATGACCAGCGAAGCTGAAGGCTTTGGAATGCCGTTGATTGAAGCCTTAGCCTGTGGCAGCGTAGCTGTAGTTAGCGATATTCCCGTGCTGCGGGAAGTAGGGAGTAATGCTGCTGTGTACTGTCCTGTTGGCAACCCGGATGCCTGGGCTAACACCATCAGCCATTTGCTAAATCACCTAGAAGCCGCACCAGAATTATCCCTGCGTTTACGGCAAGTCAAAAAATATACTTGGTCAGCCCACGCCAAGATCATTGCCCAAACCTATCAAGAACGCATTCTATCCCAGGCTGCAACTCAACAACCACTACAGGCTTTTGCCTCATGAAAGTGCTGCATATACTTAGTTCTCATGGCATGGGATGGACTGGTGGGATTCGCGCCACCCTTGCCAGCCTAGCGCAGACACGGTTGGCATCTTGGGTAGAGTTTCAGTTAGTGACTCAAGATCAGGCCAAAGCTACTCTCAAAACTTGGCAACCTGATTTACTCGTAATACATCGAGCCTCATCTTGGAAGGGCATTCCAGAGTTATTAACCTTGAAGGCGAAAGCTCGGATTCTGGTAGAGCATCACTACAGCGCGGGGTTTGAACAGCATCAAGTTCCATCATCTTGGCGGTTTCGCGCCATGTTGCGCCTGAACTATAGGCTAATGGATCGGGTGGTGTCTATCTCCCAAGGACAACAACAGTGGATGCAGTCTGATCGATTAGTTGCATCTGAAAAGGTGCGGTTAATTTGCTCCAGCCGAAATTTAGATCCGTTTTTTCAAGTACCCGCAAAGGCGGAGCCTGAAGGACTGTTTACCTTAGCAGCTTATGGACGTTTTACCCATCAAAAAGGGTTCGATCGCTTGATTGAAGCAGTACAATTGTTGCCTATTGGTTCTGTACAGTTGCTCTTAGGAGGGCAGGGGCCGAACGAACAAAACCTCAAGGCTTTGGCTCAAAATCATCCTCATATCCACTTTCTCGGAAAAATTGATGATGTACCTGAGTTTCTAAGCCGTTGTGATGCTGTTGTTATACCTTCACGCTGGGAACCTTGGGGTAATGTTTGTTTAGAAGCTCGTGCGGCAGCTAGACCAGTATTAGTGAGTGATATTGATGGTCTGACTGAACAGGCAAAGAATTGTGGTATTGAGTTTAAGCCAGATAGTTGCCAAAACTTGACAGATGGAATTTGGCAAATGATTAATGCCTCCCCTGAACAACGGCAATCGTGGGGACAACAAGGCAGATTAAGCGCGATACACGCCTGGGATGATTATGTGAATGCTTGGGAACAGGTATTGAGGGAGTTTAAATGAACTGGATACAAACTTTACAGAAACGTCTGTTCCAAGACCGCTTTATTCGTAACATTGGCTGGATGGGGGCGGCGGAATTGGTGATCCGAGTGTTTAGACTCGTCACCACCGTAATTCTAGCTCGGTTTCTCAGTGCCGAAGACTATGGACTCGCAGCCATTGTATTAATGACTAACGAATTTATTCGCGTTTTTACCCGCAATGGTATTGCAGACAAAATAGTTCAAGCGGATGCTTCAGATATTGAGGAATTGTGCCGTACTGCTTACGGGTTGAACTGGTTGATTGCTGGTGTTTTATTTACCGTTCAATGTCTAGCATCATTAGCGATCGCTCAATTCTACAATAATTCCCATCTCATCCTCCCGATCTGTTTAATCGCCATCACTTACTTAGTTTATCCCCTAGCGATGGTGCAAACAGCCTTAATCAGAAGGGAAAATCGCCTCAACATACTGGCCTTAATCACTTCGGTGCAAGTATCCACCGATAACGTTTTGACGGCGATCTTTGCCCTATCGGGAATGGGAATGTGGGCGATCATTTTACCTAAGTTTTTGGTAGCTCCCATCTGGATTATTCTCACGTTTAAATATCAACCTTGGCGGATGACTCAATCTTTTACTTTCGCTAAGGGCAGACAAATTACCTCTTTTGCCTCCCGCGTTCTGGGAATTGAGTTACTCACCATCTTTCGGGAAAATGTGGATTATCTATTGATTGGTCGATTTCTAGGTGTTCAAGCTTTGGGAGTATATTATTTTGCATTTAATGCCGGATTAGGACTGAGCTTGAGTGTAATAAATGCTATCAGAGTATCATTATTCTCTGACCTATGTGATCTCAACTCTCAGGTAACATTGTTTGCCGATCGATATATGCAAAGTCTACGTAAAATAGCCTTAATGATCGTGCCATTAGTAGTATTGCAATCTAGTTTAGCCCCCTTCTACGTTCCTTTAATATTTGGGCATAAATGGGTTGAACAGGGAGCCGTCTCTATCTTGATTGTCATTTGTTGCTCGGCTTTATCTCGTCCCTTTGCCGATGCAGCTTCCTTAATGTTCCGCGCTTTTGGTCAACCGCAAATCGAATTGCGCTGGAATCTCCTGTTTACTGGGTTTCTGGCAATCGCAATTTGGCTAGGAACCCAATGGGGTATTTTAGGAGCTGCTGTCGCAGTTATGGTAACTCACCTAACTTTGCAACCTCTGTATACTATCTGGGCTACTCGGCAGATTTTACCAAAATTTTTACAAGAGTTGAAGGGGTGAGCAACACGAGCATAATGGTATCGGCGATCATTCCCGCTTACAACGCTGCTAAATTTTTACCAGCAGCGATCGCTTCTGTGCAACAGCAAACCTTTTCTGATTGGGAATTACTGATAATTAATGATGGTTCTACGGATGACACCGTGGAGATTGTCACAGAACATCAAAAAAAGAGCGATGTAGGCGATCGCATCCATCTCAATACTGCTCGGTTAAGGAGAAATAGAGGGTAAAACAAAGAAAATAGTGTTCGCGGATGATTGACGCGAATAAAAT
>NZ_JACKZS010000337.1 GCF_014222285.1 Nostoc sp. UCD121 | reverse complement strand
TATAAATATTATCCAGTGAAGAATATAAAAATAATTAACTGAAGTTTAATATTATCTTCCAAGTTTAATGAATGTATTTCTATATCAAGTATGGTAGGTCAAAAATCAAAATAAAACTCGTAACTCCAAGCACACTTGAGATATTTACACTTATCATCTAAGGCTTTTAAAAAATAAGTAAAAACTTAAAAATCGGTTTTTAAAAAGGAATAAATTTAGCACAAAGGCTGGTAAAGTTTTATATTACAAGGAACAAATTGTTTTTATAGAATGATTGTAGTGAGCAATACATTTATGATTGTCGATATCAATGAAATTTATGCGTAAATCAGCTTTAACTTTAGCGATCGCACCTCTAGTCTTTGCGATCGCTGCTTGTAGTGGAGATTCGCAAACAGCAAATACACCCAGCACTCCCGGCAGTAATGCAGCTGCACCAGCAACTCGGAATCGGTGGGATAGTATTAAAAGCCGTGGTCAGTTAATTTGCGGTGTCAGTGGCGAAGTGCCAGGGTTTAGCTTTGTGGGGACTGATGGTAAGTATAGCGGCATTGATGTCGATGTCTGTCGCGCGATCGCCGCAGCTTTATTTGATAACCCAGATGCAGTAGAATTCCGGAATCTCAATTCCAAAGAACGGTTTACAGCTTTGCAAACCGGGGAAGTAGATGTTCTCAGCCGCAATACTACCTGGACACTTAGTCGTGATACCTCCGTAGGTCTAGAATTTGCACCCGTGGTCTTTTACGACGGACAAGCCATAATGGTTCGCAAAAGTAGCAACATTAAGTCCCTAGCAGACCTGAAGGATAAAGCAATCTGCGTTCAAACTGGTACGACTACCGAACAGAACTTAGCAGACCAAATGCGGAAAAGAGGGATCACTTACAAACCCGTTGTCTTTGAAGATGTTAATGTTACTTTTGCTACCTATGCCGAAGGTCGTTGCGATGGCATTACGGCTGACCGTTCAGCATTAGTTTCACGGGGGACAATTTTACCAAAACCAGAAGATAACGTGATTCTCAATGAAGTGATATCTTCAGAACCCCTTGCACCAGCAGTTGCCAAAGGAGATATTAGGTGGGGAGATGCTGTTAAGTGGGTGGTTTATTCTCTGGTAAAAGCTGAAGAATTGGGTATTACTTCCCAAAATGTAGGTCAGTTTGCAACTAGTACCGATCCAGACATTAAGCGCTTTTTAGGAACAGAAGGCAACCTTGGCGAAGGACTCGGCTTAACAAACGACTTTGCAGCCAGAATAATTAAGCACGTTGGTAACTACGCCGAAGTTTACGATCGCAATCTCGGCCCCAAAACAAAACTGAATCTAGCTCGTGGTCAAAATCAACTCTGGAGCAAAGGCGGACTGCTTTATTCTCCGCCGTTTCGGTAGAAGAAGGCACACTTCGGCTGCGCTCAGTGAGCAGGGGAGGCAGGGGGAGAAATAAGAAATGACTAATTTAAAACCGTCTATATGGCGTGATGTTCGTTTTTGGCGTATTGCTTTACAACTCATTGCTGTATTTTTAGCAGCAATTGTAGTAGTAATACTCTGGGGCAATCTCCAGCGCAATTTGCGGCAATTGGGTATTCCGTTTGGATTTGATTTTCTCAAGCAACAAGCGTCTTTTGATATTGGCGAGACACTGATTAGCTATAAACCCACTGACACCTACAGCCATGCTTTATGGGTGGGGTTAGTTAACTCCTTGCGAGTTGCGATCGCAGGAATTTTTTTGACAACCATTGTTGGGGTAAGTGCTGGGATTGCCCGACTTTCTGACAATTGGCTGGTGCGAAATATCGCAATGGTTTATGTAGAGGTTTTCCGCAATACGCCCTTACTGCTGCAATTGCTGTTTTGGTACTTTGCTGTGTTTCTCAGTTTCCCGAAAACAGAAAATAAGATATCCCTTTGGGGCTTTATTGGCGTTAGTCAAAATGGCTTACAACTCCCTTGGTTTACCCTATCACCAGAGTTTTCAGCTTTGCTGTTGGGATTAACTTTTTACACAGGTGCGTTTATTGCCGAAATTGTTCGAGGTGGGATTCAATCAGTACCGAAGGGACAATGGGAAGCAGCGCGATCGCTAGGATTAAAACCAGGGTTAGTTATGCGGTTGGTGGTTTTTCCCCAAGCCTTGCGGGTAATTATTCCACCCTTGACGAGTCAATATCTGAATTTGACGAAAAATACCAGTTTAGCGATCGCGATCGGCTACCCCGATATTTATTTTGTCGCCTCCACTACCTTTAACCAAACTGGGAAAGCCGTAGAAGTGATATTACTGATTATGCTCACCTATCTCACCCTGAGTTTAACCATCTCTGTAGTCATGAATTTATTCAATCGCAGCGTACAAATTAAAGAGAGATGAGGGGAATGGGGGAGATAAAGGGGATAAGGAAGCAATTGAACTCGGAAGTTGAGCCTTTGAACTCGGAAGTTAAGCCTTTGAACTCGGAAGTTGCACCTTTGAACTCGGAAGTTGAGCCTTTGAACTCGGAAGTTGCACCTTTGAACTCGGAAGTTGAGCCTTTGAACTCGAAAGTTGCACCTTTGAACTCGAAAGTTGAGTTTCTGAGGTTGAAGTATGAGTCTTTACAAATGACAAATGACCAATGACAAATAACAAATTAACTTGGCTACGTAAAAACCTGTTCAGTACTTGGTACAACAGCTTGTTAACTGTTGTCTGTTTAGCGTTAATCTTTTGGATACTGCGAGGAATTCTAACTTGGGCAACTACTCAAGCACAGTGGGCGGTAATTCAGGTTAACTTACGTTTATTTTTAGTTGGCAGATTTCCGCAAACGCTATATTGGCGAACTTGGATTGTGCTAGCGATCGCTTCAACTTTAGGCGCTGTAACTGCGGGTGTATTCTTTGGTAAGCAACAATTAACAAAGCAATTCCCCGCTTTGTTTGCTTTTATCATCGGCGTTTTGTTAGTTGCTTTACCGTTAGACTTTACATCTCGCCTCTGGTTACTGTTAATTGCGGCTTTACTATTTGTAGGTTTTTGGGTTGGAGGAAAGTTTACTAAGTTACTAACTCCTTGGCTCTCTCTATTATGGTTACTGTCTTTCCCCATTATTCTTTGGCTACTTGGCGGTGGATTTGGATTACAATCTGTATCTACAAATTTGTGGAACGGTTTGCTACTTACCCTACTTATGGCAGCAATCAGTATTGTGCTTTCCTTTCCCATTGGGGTTTTATTGGCTTTAGGAAGCACAAGCAATTTACCCGTAGTCCGTTGGTTTTCTATCCTCTACATTGAAATCGTCAGAGGAGTACCACTGATTGGGATTTTGTTCCTCGCTCAAGTAATGCTCCCATTGTTTCTATCAGCAGATTTGCGTTTAGATCGGGTATTAAGAGCAATTGCTGGACTAGTATTATTTAGTGCTGCATACATGGCAGAAAATGTGCGCGGTGGACTCCAGTCAGTTCCTCGCGGTCAAATTGAAGCCGCGAAAGCGCTAGGATTAAACACAGCCTTAGTGGTTTTGTTAATTGTCTTACCTCAAGCCTTACGTACCGTTATTCCTGCCATTGTTGGTCAGTTTATCGGCTTATTTAAAGACACTTCGTTATTATCTTTGGTGGGATTAGTAGAACTAACAGGTATTGCCCGTTCTATATTGGCACAACCACAATTTATTGGTCGGTATGCAGAAGTTTATATATTTATTGGATTTATTTACTGGGTATTTTGTTATTCAATGTCCTTAGCTTCTCGGCGGTTAGAGAGACAGTTAAATAATTAGTCATTGGTCATTGGTTATTGGTTGTTATAAAACTAATATTCATTATTAGGGCTTTGAATAATATGTCAGATATACAAAAGATAATTGTTGCTGAAGATGTTCACAAGTGGTATGGAAAATTCCACGTTCTTCAGGGTGTGAGCTTGACAGTCAATCGTGGAGAAGTAGTAGTATTGATGGGGCCATCTGGTTCAGGTAAATCTACCTTTATCCGCACATTTAACGCTTTAGAAGAATACCAAAAAGGAAAAATTGAAATCGACGGCATTACCCTTAGCCATGACTTGCGAAATATTGAAACGATTCGCAAAGAAGTGGGGATGGTATTTCAGCAATTTAATTTATTTCCTCATTTGACAGTGCTGCAAAATATCTCTTTAGCACCAATTTGGGTACGGCGATCACCAAAGGCAAAAGCTGAAGAATTGGCAATGCAACTCTTAGAAAGAGTAGGAATTTTAGAACAGGCGCAGAAGTATCCAGGACAGTTATCTGGTGGACAACAGCAACGGGTTGCGATCGCACGTGCTTTAGCCATGCAACCCAAAATTATGCTGTTTGACGAACCCACCTCAGCCTTAGATCCAGAAATGGTACGCGAAGTTTTGGATGTAATGCGAAATCTCGCCCGTGATGGGATGACAATGGTAGTCGTCACCCACGAAGTAGGATTTGCGCGTGAAGTCGCCGACCGAGTTATCTTAATGGATAGCGGTTCCCTCGTCGAGTCAGCCACCCCTGACGCATTTTTCAGCCACCCCAAAGAAGAAAGAACACGCAAATTTTTATCACAAATTCTCTAAAACCTCTGCGCTACTTTGCGTCTCTCTACATTTCACTAAGTTGTCAATGTATTATTGAAATGGAGGCGACGCACAATGCCAAAGCTAGAGGAATATCGACAATATATTAAGAATTTGCTTCAACAACACGCTAGTACTGTTTGGGATAATCGTATTCAAGCACAAACAATTTTTGATACAGAACACGATCATTATCAATTAGTTTATGTAGGTTGGCGGGAGCAAAACCGTATATATGGGCCTGTTCTGCATCTAGATATTATTGACGAGAAAATCTGGATTCAGCAAGATGGGACAGAGGTCGGCATTGCTAATGAATTGGTTGAATTAGGTATCCCAAAAGAAGATATTGTTTTAGGTTTCCAGTTGCCATCTGTGCGTAAATATACAGATTTTGCTGTTAGTTAAAAACGGGTTTTAAGCTTCGTTCAACAGCTACTTTTAAAGCTCTTGCTTACTTACTAAGCCATATCGGTAGACTTGCATGAGTTCATCTAGTTGACGAACTTCTGCATCATTACTCCCGGTTCGCCCATTTTTTAATGAGTTAGGAAAAGTAGATAGTCAAAAGTATACCGAAGGACATATTCCCA
>NZ_JACKZS010000584.1 GCF_014222285.1 Nostoc sp. UCD121 | reverse complement strand
TGTTTACGCTCGGCATTACCTACTGGGCATCAAAACGCGTACGTTCTCGTAGCGACTACTACACCGCAGGCGGCAATATCACTGGCTTCCAGAACGGGCTGGCGATTGCCGGGGACTATATGTCCGCCGCCTCATTCTTGGGGATCTCCGCGCTGGTGTTTACCTCCGGCTATGACGGCTTAATTTACTCGCTGGGCTTCCTGGTGGGCTGGCCGATCATTTTGTTCCTGATTGCCGAACGTCTGCGTAACCTGGGGCGCTACACC
>NZ_JACKZS010000336.1:0-2500 GCF_014222285.1 Nostoc sp. UCD121 | reverse complement strand
CCCATGCTACTCGGGATTCAGCTACTATCCTTGAGTTTTCAACTACAGGACTTTCACCTTCTTTGGTGCAGTATTTAGCTGCTTCGTTTAACCGCTAGATTCGATATTGCTGTCCCACTACCCCAATCGGTAAACCAATTGGTTTAGGCTTTTCCCCTTTCGCTCACCACTACTTAGGGAATCTCTGTTTTGATTTCTCTTCCTCCAGCTACTAAGATGTTTCAATTCGCTGGGTTGGCTCTCTCCTGCCTATATATTCAGCAGGTAGTATATAGGGTTGCCCCATTCGGAAATCTCCGGCTCAATGTTTGCTTCCAACTCCCCGGAGCATATCGTCGGTAACCACGTCCTTCGTCGCCTCTGTGTGCCTAGGTATCCACCGTTAGCCCTTATTAGCTTGACCACTCAATTCATTTGGTCTTTCACAATTCGCATTCACAAATAGTTAGTTCTGCTTACCTCATCACTTCGCACTGATTTTACTCAGCACTCGGCATTCAGCACTCAGAACTCTCAATGTCTGTGTCTGCCTGCTATTTTCGCGTTTCTATGCAGTTTTCAAGGTTCTGGCTGAGATACAACTCAGCAGTCTGACACCACTGTCATGTTGCTGAACTCTCACAAAATTTTTCAATGGCAATCGCCACAGGTGGAGGTTAGCGGACTCGAACCGCTGACATCCTGCTTGCAAAGCAGGCGCTCTACCAACTGAGCTAAACCCCCAGATACAACTAAAAATTGATAATCAAAAATTAAAAACTTATTTCATTTTTAATTTTTAATTCTACATTTTTAATTGATTCAGGTGGGCCATCCTGGACTCGAACCAGGGACCTCACCCTTATCAGGGGTGCGCTCTAACCACCTGAGCTAATAGCCCCTAAATGAACCAAATCATAGTTTGAAAGCTTTTTACATTTTGCTTATGTCTGCGACCGACCTAGGTTAGACCAACTTACTATCTATTTAACTGTATGTTTTTCGATATGTAAGGGGTGTAGGTCTCCCTAAAAAGGAGGTGATCCAGCCACACCTTCCGGTACGGCTACCTTGTTACGACTTCACCCCAGTCACCAGTCCTGCCTTAGGCATCCTCCTCCCCGAAAGGTTGGAGTAATGACTTCGGGCACTACCAGCTTCCATGGTGTGACGGGCGGTGTGTACAAGGCCCGGGAACGAATTCACTGCAGTATGCTGACCTGCAATTACTAGCGATTCCTCCTTCACGCAGGCGAGTTGCAGCCTGCGATCTGAACTGAGCTCCGGTTTACGGGATTTGCTTGCATTCGCATGCTTGCTGCCCTCTGTCCGGAGCATTGTAGTACGTGTGTAGCCCAAGGCGTAAGGGGCATGCTGACTTGACGTCATCCCCACCTTCCTCCGGTTTGTCACCGGCAGTCTCTCTAGAGTGCCCAACTTAATGCTGGCAACTAAAAACGAGGGTTGCGCTCGTTGCGGGACTTAACCCAACATCTCACGACACGAGCTGACGACAGCCATGCACCACCTGTGTTCGCGCTCCCGAAGGCACTCTTCCCTTTCAAGAAGATTCGCGACATGTCAAGCCTTGGTAAGGTTCTTCGCGTTGCATCGAATTAAACCACATACTCCACCGCTTGTGCGGGCCCCCGTCAATTCCTTTGAGTTTCACCGTTGCCGGCGTACTCCCCAGGCGGGATACTTAACGCGTTAGCTACGGCACGGCTCGGGTCGATACAAGCCACGCCTAGTATCCATCGTTTACGGCTAGGACTACTGGGGTATCTAATCCCATTCGCTCCCCTAGCTTTCGTCCCTCAGTGTCAGTTACGGCCTAGCAGAGCGCCTTCGCCACCGGTGTTCTTCCTGATCTCTACGCATTTCACCGCTACACCAGGAATTCCCTCTGCCCCGAACGTACTCTAGCTATGTAGTTTCCACTGCTTTTATCTAGTTGAGCTAGACTCTTTAACAGCAGACTTACATTGCCACCTGCGGACGCTTTACGCCCAATCATTCCGGATAACGCTTGCATCCTCCGTATTACCGCGGCTGCTGGCACGGAGTTAGCCGATGCTTATTCCTCAGGTACCGTCATTGTGTTCTTCCCTGAGAAAAGAGGTTTACGACCCAAGAGCCTTCCTCCCTCACGCGGTATTGCTCCGTCAGGCTTTCGCCCATTGCGGAAAATTCCCCACTGCTGCCTCCCGTAGGAGTCTGGGCCGTGTCTCAGTCCCAGTGTGGCTGATCGTCCTCTCAGACCAGCTACTGATCGTCGCCTTGGGAGTCCATTACACTTCCAACTAGCTAATCAGACGCGAGCTCATCTCTAGGCAGTTAACCTTTCACCTCTCGGCACATCCGGTATTAGCCACCGTTTCCAGTGGTTGTCCCAGACCTAGAGCCAGATTCTCACGCGTTACTCACCCGTCCGCCACTGTGTCCGAAGACACCGTTCGACTTGCATGTGTTAAGCATACCGCCAGCGTTCATCCTGAGCCAGGATCAAACTCTCCGTTTT
>NZ_JACKZS010000335.1 GCF_014222285.1 Nostoc sp. UCD121 | reverse complement strand
CTTTTACATATATAAACCGAGCGCCGATTTCATACAATGTTAGACAGATGAGTGTAAACAACCGAGCATAATTAAGATTATGGGTAGCTTCAATGCAGAATTAAGAGATTTTCTGGAAAAAAAGCCCTTGTACTCATGGCATAAGTTTGAATTACCCGAATACTCAACACAGCTATTGTTATCACAAATTGAAATGGAGTGTCCTACTTGTAGGCGTAGTAGACCATTCTCTGATAGAAGATCAAGAGGCGGTGGTACAGGTATTTCCACTCCAAAATTAGAATCTAATATCTATTCATTTTTGTTTACTTGTGATAGCTGTTCTTCAAGCAAATATACCTTCTTTGTTGAAGTAGATGTAGAAAAATGCAAGATTAGGAAGGTTGGTCAAAGTCCTGCTTGGTCAATCAATCTTGACGGAGATATTGATAAATTTTTGGGAGATGATTCAGAATACTTTAAGAAAGCTTTAATCTGTGAATCGCAAGGTTACGGCATCGCCGCATTTTCTTATTACAGAAGAGTTTTAGAAAACTCTATTGGAAAAATTCTTGAGAGCCTTCGTTTTGCACTAGAAATGCAAGGTGCATCATCAGAGAATATAGAGCGAATTGATAAAGCTTTAAAAGGCATTATCATGGATGAAAGAATTAAAATTGCTAAAGATGTGATTCCAAATAGTTTAAGACCAAATGGCATGAACCCTTTGGCAATAATTTACGATACCTTGAGTGCTGGCATTCATAGACTTCCTGAAGAAGAGTGTCTGAAAAACTCTGAATATATACGAGTTTCGTTATCCTATCTAATTAAAACACTCACTCAGCAGAATGAAGAACAAAAAGCATTTCTTGATGCAGCAAAGAGCCTAAATGACTTTAACAGCAAATTTAGTTAATGGGACTTAAACAAAACTGGAGATGAAAAAAGAGTATAATGCATAACTAGCATAGCTTTCACATTAAAAAAAGCTCATGAAAGAAACTTGATTTTTGTTTAAGTCCCGTTAACCTGACACGAGAAAATTTGTATAACACTTAGTTGGATCAGGTACTATGTCAACTCCTACTCCAGTAAACCTTGCATTTATGAAAATGCAGCGCAGGGCTGAGATGAATGATCGAGCCAAGCTAGTTTCAACATTTGTTGATTCAGGTTCTTTATTTACTCTGCTATCCTCACAGGATCATCAAGTAATTTATGGGCGTAGAGGAACAGGTAAAACGCACGCCTTATTCTATCTAGCAGAGACAGTTGCCAAGCACGGAGATTTTTCTATCTACATCGATATGAGAAATATAGGTTCTAGCGGTGGAGTATATACCGATACTAATATAGCTATTACTGAACGTGCAACAAGGCTCTTATTGGACACACTTTCCACATTTTGTGATTTAGTTTATGAGCTGATTTTAGAAGATGATAAGCTGCTTTCAAATCGAAGCTTAGAACAATATATTGATGGGCTGATGGATAATATTTCCAGTGTCAGTGTTGTTGCAAATCTTATTGATAGTGAGGGCGTTAAAAATTCACACAATAAACAACCTACTGTTCGTTTTGGTTCTATTGGTCAGTTACTGAAAAATCTTGCTCGAAGCATATCTCCTAAGAAAATTTGGGTTTTATTAGATGAATGGAGTAGTGTTCCGCTTGATTTACAGCCTTATTTGGCTGATTTTATACGAAGAGCGATGTTTCCTATTCAGGGCATAATTGTGAAACTTGCTGCCATTGAGCAACGAACACATTTTCAGCTACCCTTTGTGGGTGGGAATTATATTGGTATTGAGGTTGGTGCTGACATAGCAGCTGATATTAATCTAGACGATTTCATGGTCTTTGATAATGATGCTGAACGAGCAAATGGTTTTTTCAAAGAGTTAATATATAAACACTATCAAGCCATTGATAGTGTTGAGCAAGATAGTTTTTACAACTCTTCCGATACCCTTGTAAAAGAAGCATTTACTCAAAACAACGTTTTTACAGAATTCGCGAGAGCTTCTGAAGGTGTACCAAGAGATTCTATTAATATTCTGATGTTGGCAGCTAAAAGGTCTGGGGACAGAAAAATCTCAATGAATGATATTCGAGTTGCTGCCAGTCAATGGTATAGTCGTGATAAAGGTTCTGCTGTTGAATCCAATCCTGAAGCTAGCGATATTTTGCATTGGATTATTGATGAAGTTATTGGTAATAGAAAAGCACGAGCTTTCTTATTAAGGAAGGATAGAAAAAGTGAATTGATAGATCGTCTATTTGATTCAAGAGTTATTCATATTTTGAAGAGAAATGTTTCTTCTAATGAAGAGCCTGGCGTTAGATACGACGTTTATAAACTGGACTATGGCTGTTACGTTGACCTAATTAATACGCAGAAAGCTCCTTTAGGTTTACTTCCTGATGAAGAAGGTCAGGATGAGCTACCCTATATCGAGGTTCCATCTGACGATTACCGTGCTATTCGCCGCGCAGTGCTGGATTTGAGGAAGTTTGAAGAGAGATTAAGTTGAAAACAGGTCATCAAGTCCTTAGCGTAAGTTTCTGAACGGATGCTCATTTCACCCCATGATATTCTCTGGTAAACATCAGTGCGATCGCACCTACACAGCCCCTAGAATGCTGTAATGACTTTTTCAGCAAGGTATATTTTTCAGCGTGTTTGATATCGCGGTGTCCAAGAAAGTCCTGAATTTCTCTGGTGTTGTAGCCATGCGATTATCAGTTAATTTCATTACTCATCAATCGTGTTCCACTTTATACCAGAAAAGCGTTTGGAATTTACTTTGGTATATTTTTCGGTGTGCCGGATGTCCCGATGCCCTAAAAATTCCTGAATAAATCTAGTACTATGCCCTTCATTGACAAGGTAGTAACCGCAAGCATGGCGTAACTGGTGCGGATGGATTTTGATGTTTAACACAGCTACTTCCCCCAACCTAGTCAACAATCTTTGTACCGCCGCCGACGTTAACCTCTCTCCCCTTTCCCCAATAAAAACGTAATTGCCACCAATATTTAATTCCTTTAATTCTTTCAATGCCTCGATTTCATCCACAGGCAACGGATGCACACCGCTATCACTCCCTTTTTTCCGCGTGATAAAAATCTCCTCATCTAAAAAGGAAATCGCATCCCATCGCAAATCGCAAGCTTCCGACACCCGCAGCCCGTGGCGAAATATTAACAGTATCAACGCATAATTCCTCACCTTGTACCGTCCGTAAACTTTTGCCGCTCGCAGTATGCTGTTTACCTCACGTACTGTAAGATATTCCCGTGACCTGTAATCCTTATTCTTACGGCGTACCAGCATTTTGGCTTTTTACAACTGTTCGTATTATACGGTTAAATACCAACACTCCCAATTCTTTCAAACCCTGATTCTCTCGTGAATATCCACCCCGAAAATTACCTCAGTTAAGCCACGCTTATCATTCACACCCTCAAAATCCCAATTTCACCCCCATTGATAAGTTTGGCAAATATCTATCCTTTCTCTATACAAGGCTTGGGGGTTACTCCAAGTAGTGGCGACTTGATTGCTGATTTTTAGCACTAACTTTGGGATAGCTACTCCCGAAGCAATCGCTTACTCTGGTGGGGCATTGATATCAGAGTTGATATCAGAGTTGGCACAAGTCAGGCGATGGCGTAACCGCCCGCCGTTGGCGATGGCCCTCGTTTCGACAAGGAATTGACTATGACTCCCCCTGCGTAAATTGGGGTTTTTGGGATAAACCCTCGAAAAGGGGGATTATGAAAAGTGAGTTTTGACGCTATCACCCTATAACTCCTGCCAGATAAGATTCTTGGCTAAACCCCGTCTCAGAAAGTATACAATTTGAGACAAGTCTGAATTATGTCTCTTTACATGTCTCAAAATACCATTCTTAGATCGTCTAAGAAATAGTGATATTCTTCACTCTGACTAGCTTTCACCGATCGCGTACTAATCAAAAGAGTGAAGTACCATTCAACAACAAATTTTAGAATCCCCCTTTTCGGGGGTTAATGCAAAAAACCCCAAATTGGTTATATCTTCCTAATCCCGCTTAAACTCCATTTGGGCGAAGTGGTCTTGCAGTAGTTTGTGGATGAAGCGGTAGCGTCCGCCAACACGCTGGAGGAATAATCGCTCAGTGCTGTAGTCGAGGAAGCGGGCGTAGTTCCAGGGGATGTAGCCGTTGTAGTAAAGGATGAGGCGTAGGGTGAAGTGTTGGATGCAGGTTATACCTCCATAACTCAGCCCAGAAATCAGCCCAAAAAACAGCCCAGAAATCAGCCCAACAAACAGCCCCAAACTCAGCCCTCCAATCAGCCCTCCAATCAGCCCCAAACTCAGCCCTCCAATCAGCCCTCCAATCAGCCCCAAAAAAACAGCATTAAATGCAGATTTCCAAACACCTTGATTAATAATTTTTTTATTTTCTATAGCTAGCTCAGACTGCACACTAATTAGCCCATAACTCAGCCCAGAAATCAGCCCAGAAAACAGCCCAACCAACAGCCCATAAATCAGCCCATAACTCAGCCCATAACTCAGCCCATAACTCAGCCCAGAAATCAGCCCAACAAACAGCCCAGAAATCAGCCCAACAAACAGCCCAAAACTCAGCCCATAACTCAGCCCAGAGGTTATATTTTCTTTGTTTATTTTCTTAAAAATAATTTTTTCATTTAGTTCTATTTCGTTAAGAGACCCAAAAATCAGCCCAAAAAACAGCCCAAAAAACAGCCCTCCAATCAGCCCAGAAATCAGCCCTCCAATCAGCCCAAAAAAC
>NZ_JACKZS010000033.1 GCF_014222285.1 Nostoc sp. UCD121 | reverse complement strand
GTTAATTGGTCAATAATAATTGGCTAAAAACTAAAATTATATTTTTTGTTTAAAATACATTATTTTTGAATCACTTAAAAAAAGATTCCCCTTATCAAGGGGAATCTTTTTTTATCTCTACTCTATTTTCAGAAGTAAGTCCAGGTGGCTACCTTAGCAATCCAAAGAGATTTTTGCTGAAGTTACTAATGACTAGTTACTAAACTAAACTCAGTTGTTTTTTCAGGATTAGCTTCGGGACTATCAGCTTCAGAAGGTGGAACCAACTGCCAGAACTTCGGCAAAAACTCTTGCCAATTTTGCAGAATTTTCTTTGCCTTTGGTGAACCAGTGCGTTCTGCATGAGTTTGGATTAACTCTTGCAGTTGTTTTGCACCTACTTCCGTAATCACCCGTTGGATTTTGACTATTTCCGGGTTGACTAACTCACGGAATGCGTCGTCTTCATCTAAGAAGTATGCTAATCCGCCAGTCATTCCAGCAGCGACGTTGCGTCCTACTTTACCGAGGACGACAATCACACCACCAGTCATGTATTCACAGCAGTGATCCCCAGCGCCTTCAATCACTGCGATGCCTTTGGAGTTTCTCACCGCAAAGCGCTCTCCTGCTAGTCCATTGGCAAATAACATACCACCAGTGGCACCATACAGGCACGTATTACCAACTATGACGTTTTGTGATGCGTTATAGCTAGCATCAGTTGGAGGTTTGATGATGATTTCACCACCATGCATCCCTTTACCTACGTAGTCGTTTGCTTCTCCTTCTAAGGACAAAGTTATGCCGGGGAGGTTAAAAGCACCAAAGCTTTGTCCAACACTACCTATGAAGTTGAGATTAATTTGTCCTTCAAAATCACTGTCACCATATTGAGAAGCGATCGCTCCCGCTAATCTTGTACCCACTGTTCTGTCAGTATTGACAATGGGGTAAGTCTTGGTGACAGTGGACTGATCTCTAATGGCAGCCTGAACGTCGGGATCGGCAAGAAATTTGTCATCCAAAACCACGCCGTTGCTGTGGACTTCTTCATGCACTAACCAGCTACGATTATCTCTGGTATCTGGCAGCTTAAGTAAACAATCAAGATTTAGTGATTGTGTTTTGGTAATTTTTGCCTCTTGGCGCAGTTTCAACAAATCTGCACGTCCAATGATTTCTGACAAAGAACGGTAGCCAAGTCCTGCTAGCAAACTACGCACTTCTTCGGCGATGAAGTAAAAGAAGTTGACAACCTGTTCCGGTATTCCCGTAAACCGCTTGCGGAGTTCTTCTTTCTGGGAAGCGACACCCACAGGGCAATTATTCGTGTGGCAGATCCGCGCCATGATGCAGCCTTCAGCAATCATAGCGATGGAACCGAAACCAAATTCTTCAGCACCCATCAATGCACCTATTACCACATCCCAGCCACTCTTAAGACCGCCATCCACACGTAAAACCACGCGATCGCGCAGGCTATTTTCCATCAAAACCCGATGCACTTCACTTAAACCCAATTCCCACGGCGAACCAGCGTGTTTAATCGAACTGAGTGGCGATGCACCTGTACCACCATCATGACCAGAAATTTGGATGATATCAGCGTTTGCCTTGGCTACACCAGCAGCGATCGTGCCAATGCCAACTTCTGAAACTAGCTTCACCGACACCTTTGCTTTGGGGTTAATTTGGTGCAGATCGAAAATCAGTTGCGCTAGGTCTTCAATAGAATAGATATCGTGATGCGGTGGCGGTGAAATCAGTGTCACACCTGGCTTCGAGCGCCTTAACATTGCAATGTATTGGCTCACCTTTGGCCCTGGTAGTTGTCCACCTTCTCCAGGCTTGGCACCTTGGGCAATTTTGATTTCAATTTGTTTGGCGTTGACTAGGTACTCTGGCGTGACACCAAAGCGTCCCGATGCAACTTGCTTAATGGCACTATAGGCTTTATCACCATTCCGTAATCCTTTTAAATGAGGTAGGGTTGGCGAGTTACCAGACTCATCTACATCATCTAAAACTTTATAGCGCACTGGATCTTCGCCGCCTTCTCCAGAGTTAGATTTACCGCCAATGCGATTCATGGCGATCGCTAAAGTTTCATGGGCTTCTCTTGACAAAGCGCCTAAAGACATGCCGCCCGTACAGAAACGTTTGACAATCTCAGCTACCGACTCTACTTCTTCTATAGAAATTGGAGTACGCTCGCCTTGGAAATCTAGCAAGTCTCGCAATGCCGTTACTGGTCTGCCTTGGAGGTGTTTTTTGTAAACTTCGTAGTGGTCATAGTTTTTGCCATCTAAAGCCTTATGCAGCGCCTTGACCATTTCCGGGCTATTCATGTGGTACTCACCGCCAGGACGATACTGCACAAACCCCAGGTTTTCTAACTTCTTGGTCGTTAGTTCTGGGAAAGCCTTGACGTGGAATGAAAGTACTTCATCAGCGAGTTCGCTAATACTCAAACCACCAATGCGGGAAGTCGTACCACGAAATCCTAGTTCGATTAAATCTCCACCAATACCAATAGCTTCAAATATTTGGGCTGCTTGATAACTGGAGAGCAGAGAAATTCCCATCTTGGAGAGAATTTTGAGCAAACCTGACTCTACCGCTTTGCGATAGTTTCCTAAAGCTTGTTCTACGGTGAGGGTAGGAAGTTTTTGCACCCCCATTAACTTTTGGGTTCTGGGATCAATGCACCAATCACGCACCGTATCCAAAGCCATATATGGGCAGACTGCACCAGCCCCATAGCCAATCAGACAAGCAAAGTGATGAGTACTCCAGCATTGGGCAGTATTAACAATTAGGGATGTTTTCATCCGCAACCCTTCCCGAATCAGGTGATGATGTACAGCACCAACTGCTAACAGGGGAGGGATGTAGGTATATTGTGTGGTGATACCGTCACTTACCTTATCGGTTAAGATTAAAATCTTTGCACCTGCCCGGACTGATTCAGCTGCTTGTGCTTGTAAAGATTCGACTGCGGCTTTCAATCCTTCAGGGCCGTTGGCGATCGCAAATAGGGTTGACAACTCGGCTGTGGCAAATCCCGACAGCTTAATCGCCTCTAATTCACCATCCGTTAACACTGGCGATTCAAGTTTCAATCTTCGAGCATATTCTGGCTTGGGTTCTAATAAGTTACCTCGTTCACCCAATTCGACTTTCAAAGACATCACTAGCTTTTCCCGCAGGGGATCAATTGCCGGATTCGTCACCTGAGCAAAGCGCTGTTTGAAATAGTCATAAAGCAGGTGGGGCTTCGTTGACAGCACTGCTAAAGGAATATCATCCCCCATACAGAAAGTCGGCTCTGAACCTGCGATCGCCATTTGCTGAATCACCATTTCCACATCTTCTGTGGTGTAGCCAAAGGCGGTTTGAAGTTGAAGCAAGGTTTGCTTGTCAATTTTCTCCGTTGTACTATGTCCGTTACCATTTTCAGTAGCCAGATGTCCATTTCCATTAACATCTGTGACAAGTTCTTTGAGTTCTTGACGATACTGTTGCAGCCATTCTCCATAAGGGTGCTGCTTGGCAATGCGCTGCTTAATCTCCCAATTCTTCAGCACTTCATGGTTGACTAAATCCACGGCAATCATTTGCCCAGGGCCGAGTCTACCTTTCTCAACAATATCGGCTTCTGGAAAGTCCACTACACCAGCTTCGGAAGCTACAACAATGTAGTCATCTTTGGTGATTAGGTAACGAGCTGGTCTTAAGCCATTACGATCTAATGTTGCACCAACTTTTTTGCCATCGCTGAATACTAAAAGTGCTGGCCCGTCCCACGCTTCTTGCAAACCACTGTAATATTCGTAGAAATCAACAATTTCTGGAAATTCACGCAAAGAAGGCTGATTTTGGTAAGCTTCTGGAACCATAATCATTAAAGCTTCCAAGGGGGTGCGTCCAGAACACACCAGTAATTCCAGTACGTTATCTAGGGTAGCCGAGTCGCTGTTATCAATATGAACTAATGGCTTGAGTTCCTTGATGCGATCGCCCCATACAGGATGATTCAGGCTAGCTTCTCGTGCCATCATCCAGTTGATGTTACCCAATAAGGTATTAATTTCGCCGTTGTGACCCAAAAGCCGCATCGGTTGAGCTAGGGGCCACTTGGGCATAGTGTTGGTACTAAAGCGGCGATGATAGACAGCAAAGGCGCTTTTGTAAACTGGATTTTTTAAATCTTGATAAAATTCTCCCAATACGGCAGAACGCACCATGCCTTTGTAGACAATTGTGCGATTTGACAACGAGCAGATATAAAATTCTTCTGAGATATTGGTTGCAATTTTACTAATTCGGCGGCGGGTAATGTACAACTGTCGTTCCAATTCATCGCCGCTTTTGTCAACAGAAGCTAACAAAACTTGTTCGATCTGGGGTTGATTTTCTCTTGCTTGTAGACCCAATAAATCAGATTGCACTGGCACTACTCGCCAACCCAGTACAATTAATTTTTCTTCAGTAGCTACTTGCTCAACTGCCGCCCTAGCTTTTTGTGCTGCTTCCTGGTCTTGTGGGAGAAATATCATCCCCACAGCTATATTATTGGTGGATGGAAATTCCTTCCCTCTTTGGGCAAAGTCTTGTTGGAACAAATCCCAAGGGATAGCTGTCAATACTCCAGCCCCATCACCAGAGTCTTGATCGGCGCTACAACCTCCCCGATGTTCTAAGCAGGTTAGAGCAGCTAAGGCTTTTTCGACAATTTCGTGGCTGGTATGATTTTGACGATGAGCAATAAAACCGACACCACAGGCATCTCGTTCTTCTACTAACCACTTCTGCCCCTGATAGGTATCTCTTGAGTTGACATTTGCTGTGATTTTTTGCTCTTGATTCATCGGTTGATTATTCATACCCTGTTCCTGAAGTATTGAGTTACCAATTTTGCCACTACTTACGGGAAAAATTTCTAAATTCCACGATGGAGAAATATATAAGCACCGAAATTTAGGGAAAAAAAATTTTAACTTCGGTTTTACTTTCTTAGTTTACCCGTGTTAAAATAGTTGCGTATCTTTTATGTATTTATGCGGTGTCAGACAATTTACCTCCGCCAAGACATGATTATTATCCTGACAGTTTCTTTTTTATATTCTGAAGCTAAGTATTTTTTCAATTACCTTTTTCCCGATGCACGGTAGCTACTCATAGAGCCTATTTCGGCTCACCTGAAACAAAACTAAAACTGAACGCTGTACTATGTTTTAAAGCCAAAGTCAAAATAATTCGTAATTGATCGTAAAGAGCGAGTCATCGCTCTTTACGTTGGCGTAGCGTCTCCCACTTATCCCAAAGGGAGAGGCTATCGCCAAGGGAGAAGAGAAGCCTTTAAGCTACGCTACCTTAATTCGTAGTTGCAATCAGTGGGGGGTTTTACCCTCCATTGTCTTGTTAACCACTAAATCTTTAATTTAGTGTGGGCTGCTGTACCCTTTTAATTACGAATTAGTAATTATTTAGTTATCCCGATCCGGCAATAAAATCAGCGTATTACAATATATACCCATTTGACAATTCCCAAATATTTTTGTTGTTGTCTGGAGTTTTGCTACTTACCAGTTGCTATATTGCTATTAACTAGACCTCACTGAAGTAGCAACATTCAGTCAGGATTGACTATCTTAATCCACTTTTGATAATCAAGACTACCGTGTATAGTGTGGTTAGAATTATTGCCAGTTAAAACACTTCTTTGCAGTTGATTTAGCGTCTATAATTTATTTCTGTTTAAAAGAGATGATTAGCCAATATATACAATAGCATGTTTTTTAATAAAAAAAGTCATGTTTTTTTAAAATTTTCAAATAATTAGTTAATTTATACCTTGGGGTGATAGTTTTCAAAAGTACCTAGTAAATTATGGTAAAAATGCCGAGTTGTTGCCAATCAGGGATTAGCGAACGCAGATTCTTCCTGGTTACTGTGTCACCAATACTTTTAACATTACTGTGTTTAACCACTACTGGTGTTAGCAATGCCCAAGAGTTGCCAAAAAACAGCAAATCACTGATCTCCCAGTCACCTGCACCTCCTTTAACAGGGACGGTATCCTCTGGGAATCAAATTTCCCTCAATGGTCGTACTTTACCAGGAACTTGGTTGCAACGGCCGGGAAAATCTGGTCAGGTGACAACTCATCTCAGTGATGGGGTATTTAGGCAATTAATCGGAGTAAATTTCTTAACCAGTAGTAGTTCAGCGAAGCAACCAATACAGTGGTTTTCGTCGGTGACAACACCACTGGTTTTAGCCACCAGGCTAGTAGGAGCATATCGCTATCTGGATATCACTAATTTTGCTCAAACATCTGGATGGCAAATCCAAGCCAATGGGAACACCTTGGTGATTGCTACCCCAAAAGCACAAATTACGAATATTGTTCAGAGCCAGGAACCTCCAGAGGCAAGTGCCCCTTTGCAACAAACTCGCATACTTGTAAATTTAGATCGTCCAACTCCTTGGCAAGTTGCACAAGGATCAACGATCGCAAAACCGCAAACTCCATCTTCCGATCCAGACACACCAACCCCAAAACCCACTACACCGCCAAATCGAGAGTGGACAATTACCCTGGATGGAATAGCCGATCCCGTTTTGATAGAACGCTATACCCCCCAGCCAGCAGCAGCACCAACATTGCTGCCAAACCTGCTCAAACAATTATTACCAGTTACACCAACACAACCAATACCACCAGCCCCTGAACCACTTATCCGACAAGTGCAGGTGGTGAAAAGCCAAACGATTATTAGTCTGAGCGTTCCCTTTGGTCTATCGCCTCAAGTTAAGACTAGCGCTAATCCCAATCGCCTGATTATCGATATTCGACCCGATCCTCTAGAAGAACGAGATATTACTTGGGCCCCAGGATTGCGCTGGCGACAGCGTTATGTCAACTTAGGCACAGAACGCTTTCCGGTGGTTTGGTTAGAAGTTAATCCCCGTAAATTTGGGCTAACCTTGAAACCTATGTGGGCTAGTCCTGATGGGCTTGGGGGTACTGCCCCCTTAATTCAAACAGCACAACGTTACTTAGCAGTAGCTGGAATTAACGGTGGTTATTTTAACCGCAACAACAGATTACCATTGGGTGCGATTCGCCGGGATAGTCAGTGGTTATCAGGCCCCATTCTTAACCGGGGTGCGATCGCTTGGAATGATTCAGGTCAATTTTACTTCGGTCGTCTCACCTTAGAAGAAACTTTAATTACTGCAAATAACCAGCGCTTACCAATTTTGTTTCTTAATAGTGGCTACGTTCAGAGTGGTATTGCCCGTTACACCCCAGTTTGGGGAGCAACTTACACACCCTTAACGGATAACGAAATTATCCTAGTGGTACAAAAAGACCAAATTACTCAGCAGCTACCAGGCGGCAAAGTTGGTGGGACGGCCGTTCCCATTCCCCAGGATGGCTACCTACTAACTTTACGCGCTAGCAGCCTTAGCGCTGCGTCACAGTTAACGATTGGAAGCGCAGTACGTATTTCTAGCAGCACTACTCCCACTGATGTTAGTCGTTATCCCCACATTATTGGAGCTGGGCCGCTATTAATCCAAAATCGTCAAATTGTTCTCGATGCCAAAGCCGAAAAATTCAGCAATGCCTTTATTGCAGAAAAGGCTATTCGTAGCGGTATTTGTACAACTGCAACAGGCACACTGATGATTGCTGCCGTCCATAATCGTGCCGGCGGTTATGGCCCTACATTGGCAGAACATGCCCAATTAATGCAACAGATGGGCTGTGTGGATGCCTTAAATCTAGACGGCGGTAGTTCTACCAGCCTTTATTTAGGAGGGCAACTACTTGACCGATCGCCTAGTACTGCTGCTCGTGTTCATAATGGAATTGGTATTTTCCTGAAACCACGTTAATCAGGGATTAAGGAATAGGGAGTAAGGGAAAAGAGTTTTGTCCCCAGCATGAGCAGCACCCCGCCTCTTTCTAATTCCCAATTCCCAATTCTCCATCTTTTTTTAAAGTTTAGAACAAGCTGCCGCTTTGCTTGATGAAGACTTAGTGTAAACCTAAGAGTTTTAATAGTGATACTTTACACCGTCAGGTTTGATTTTGTTATGTTTATCAAGGTGCGAAAAAATTGCTGATTTTCAACGTTGGAACATAGCGCCAGATTTTTTATCAATAGTTAAGAGTACAGACGGTTTGTTATGTCTTCAAATGAGGTAATTATGGCTCGATATCAAGAAACTACACAGACTGACACTCTACACCTACCTTCAACTATCACTTCCAGAGGTGTTGCTGCAACTGAGTTACGTCCTTGGGGTGCTTTTACAGTTTTGGAAGAAGGGCGCGGATACAAAATCAAGCGCATCGAAGTTAAACCCGGACATCGCCTCAGTTTACAGATGCACCACCACCGCAGCGAACACTGGATTGTTGTCTCAGGTACAGCTAGGGTAACTTGTGGCGAGAAAGAAGTATTACTGAGCAATAATGAGTCAACTTATGTACCTCAATGTACATCTCATCGTTTAGAAAATCCTGGCGTGATTACCTTAGTGTTAATTGAAGTGCAAAATGGCGAATACTTGGGAGAGGACGACATTATCCGCTACCAAGATGACTATGCCCGAACTAAGGACTAAAGCTCTAATCTAAAAACTGAATACATTTTGTGCCAATCGTCTTTGCGAACCACTGCACCCTAGAAGTCCCTACCTAGTTAAGGTGGGGACTGAAGTTTTTTGTGTTATAAATGTAGTAATAGCGATCATGCTCATGGCTTCGGTAATTTGGAATTTTCGGGAAGCGAGAGTTAACCCATCTGTCTGTAAAATGAACATGGGGTATTCAATTGCAAAAAACGACTTCCATGATTCATCTGAGTCAAGCAGCCGCGAGTGAAATTGGGCGAATAAAGTCTAAGCAGCAGCCAAATGTCTTGTTTCGATTGTCAGTAAAACCAGGTGGCTGTTCTGGGTTATTTTATGATATGTCCTTTGATGAAACGATAAAAGTTGGCGACCAGGTTTTCAACTTGGACGAAATTCAAGTAGTCATAGATGCTACAAGCTTAAATTACCTCAACAATTTGAGGGTAGATTATTCGGAAGACTTAATGGGTGGTGGTTTTCGTTTCCACAATCCCCAAGCGATCGCAACCTGTGGCTGTGGCAATTCTTTTTTGACAAGCAATCAATAGTCCTTAAATTAGCGATCATTTGCTAATAACAAAGGAAAAATTACAATTGACATAAAACACTAAAAAACGATATAATCAGGATTTGTTAAAACTTAGACATATAAGCAGCTTTACGCGCTGTAACTCATGCCAACAATACAGCAGCTAATACGTAATGAGCGCGAGCAAGCGCGTCAGAAAACCAAGTCCCCGGCTCTGAAACAATGCCCTCAACGTCGGGGAGTTTGTACCAGAGTATACACGACCACACCCAAGAAGCCTAACTCAGCTCTACGCAAAGTAGCAAGAGTCAGACTGACATCTGGATTTGAAGTTACAGCTTACATTCCAGGTATTGGTCACAACTTACAAGAACACTCAGTTGTGATGATTCGTGGTGGTCGGGTTAAGGATCTACCAGGCGTGAGATACCACATTATCCGTGGCACCCTAGATACAGCCGGAGTTAAAGACCGTAAACAAGGGCGTTCCAAGTATGGAACCAAGCGTCCAAAAGAAGCGAAAAAATAGGATTAGGCGATTAATCGCACCCAACACGGTTAATCGTCTATCTTACGAAGCGCCCAAGGACAAAAAACTATCAGGGTCTGTGTTCTAAGAGCAGTTATGAAAGCTGCTCAGTCTGTTAAAAAAAATCAAGCAAGCTACACCTACACTAAGCGAGCAAGTGTAGAAGTTCTGAGGAGAATGCTGTAACCCACAGCAGAATTCTAATCTGGACATTAAGGTTTAGAATCTTGTCACCTTAAGTATTTAGTTGCAGGTAGCAAGTCAATGAATTTTAGATTTTAGATTTGCAATTTTGGATTGGTCGAACCCACAAGGGGATGAGGCTTACAGACTTTTGATTTTTTCCAATCCTTGTGGTCGGAACGTCTACCAAAAACTCTAATCCAAAATTGGCAATCAATAGGTCAGCCTTGCTGCAACAGTCGAAAACAAAATTGAAAAAGTCTGAGGGTTGGGTTCCACAGCTTTTAGTTTCCGGTGTCTGATAGCATATAATTTCGTTGCCAATTCCGAATTAAAGGTGAAGTATGTCTCGTCGTGGTGTTATTCAAAGGCGCCCAGTTCCGTCTGACTCTGTATATAACAGTCGCCTTGTGAGCATGATTATCAGGCGGATCATGCGTCATGGCAAGAAATCACTTGCCGCACGAATTGTTTATGAAGCATTGAAAACTATTGAGGAACGCACTGGAAATGGTGCTTTAGAAACCTTTGAAAGAGCAGTGCGAAATGCCACACCTTTAGTAGAGGTGAAAGCTAGACGAGTAGGTGGAGCAACCTACCAAGTACCAATGGAAGTGCGTTCAGAACGGGGCACTACCTTAGCATTGCGTTGGTTAGTGCAATATTCCCGGTCTAGACCAGGCCGGACAATGGCAAGCAAATTGGCAAATGAGTTAATGGATGCTGCTAACGAAACTGGCAATGCGATTCGGAAACGCGAAGAAACGCACCGGATGGCGGAAGCTAACAAAGCATTTGCCCACTATCGTTATTAAGTAGAAAAGCGATATATCGCCTTGCCGAAGCGGTATATCGTGGATTTACAAAAAGAAGACGGTTTTCCGTAAAAGTATAGAATCTTAACAAAGAGTAATATACAAGATATCATGAGGCAAAAACTATAGGAGGTAGCTGTGGCACGCACGATCCCGCTAGAGAAAGTACGCAACATTGGTATTGCGGCGCATATAGATGCGGGCAAAACAACAACAACAGAGAGAATATTATTTTACTCTGGGATAATTCATAAAATTGGCGAAGTTCATGAAGGAACTGCTGTCACAGACTGGATGGAGCAAGAGCGGGAGCGGGGAATAACCATTACTGCTGCTGCTATTAGTACCAGTTGGAAAGATCATCAAATTAACATTATCGATACTCCGGGTCACGTAGACTTCACAATTGAAGTTGAGCGTTCCATGCGCGTGTTGGATGGGGTAATCGCAGTATTTTGTTCTGTGGGCGGCGTGCAACCGCAGTCTGAGACAGTGTGGCGACAAGCAGAACGCTACAAAGTTCCTCGGATAGCCTTTATCAATAAGATGGATCGCACCGGAGCGAACTTTTATAAAGTTCACGAGCAAATCCGTGATCGCCTGCGGGCGAATGCGATTGCTATTCAACTACCAATTGGTAGTGAAAATGATTTCCAAGGCATCGTTGACCTAGTAGGGCAACGTGCGTATATTTACGCCAACGACCAAGGAACCGATATCCAGGAAACCGATATCCCGGAAGAATTGCAAGCGCAGGTAGACGAATTCCGCACTAAGCTCATAGAAGCTGCGGCAGAAACCGATGATGCTCTGATGGCTAAGTACTTCGAGGGCGAAGAACTTACAGAACAGGAAATTAGGACTGCTCTGCGTAAAGGCACAATTGCGGGGACAATTGTACCAGTACTTTGCGGTTCAGCATTCAAAAACAAAGGCGTGCAGTTGATGCTGGATGCCGTTGTAGATTACCTGCCAGCGCCAAGTGAAGTACCGCCAATTCAAGGCTTACTGCCGAATGGCGATACTATTGAGCGACGGGCTGATGACAATGAACCCCTAGCAGCTCTGGCATTCAAAATTATGGCTGACCCTTACGGTCGCCTGACATTTGTTCGCGTTTATTCTGGTGTCCTGAAAAAGGGCAGCTACGTTCTCAACGCTAGTAAGAATAAAAAAGAACGGATTTCCCGCTTAGTTCTCATGAAAGCAGATGATCGGCAAGATGTCGATGAACTGCGAGCAGGTGATTTGGGAGCAGCTCTGGGTTTGAAAGACACCTTAACAGGTGACACGCTCTGTGATGATGGATCGCCAGTAATTCTGGAATCTCTATTCATTCCTGAGCCTGTGATCTCGGTGGCGGTTGAACCCAAAACCAAGAACGATATGGACAAATTGTCCAAAGCTCTGCAATCTCTCTCAGAAGAAGATCCAACCTTTCGTGTTCGCGTCGATCCCGAAACAAACCAGACCGTGATCGCGGGAATGGGAGAGCTACACCTAGAAATTCTAGTAGACCGGATGTTACGAGAATTCAAGGTGGAAGCGAATGTAGGTGCGCCACAAGTAGCTTACCGAGAAACAATTCGGAAAGCTGTGAACAAAGTTGAAGGCAAATTCATCCGCCAAAGTGGTGGTAAAGGTCAATACGGTCACGTTGTGATCAATTTGGAGCCTGGAGAACCCGGTACTGGCTTTGAATTCGTTTCCAAAATTGCTGGCGGTACAGTACCTAAAGAGTACGTTGGCCCCGCAGAACAAGGGATGAAAGAAAGCTGTGAATCCGGTGTTCTAGCTGGATATCCATTGATTGACGTTAAAGCGACGCTAATTGATGGGTCATACCACGATGTAGACTCTTCAGAAATGGCTTTCAAAATCGCTGGCTCAATGGCGATGAAAGAAGCTGTGCTGAAAGCTTCACCAGTCATCTTAGAGCCTATGATGAAAGTTGAAGTTGAAGTTCCTGAAGACTATATGGGGAACGTCATTGGCGACCTCAACACCCGCCGAGGGCAGATTGAAAGCCAAAGCACCGAAAAGGGACTCGCTAAGGTAACATCCAAAGTTCCACTGGCGAGTATGTTTGGCTACGCCACTGATATCCGGTCAAAAACGCAAGGTCGGGGTACCTTCACGATGGAGTTCAGCCACTACGAAGAGGTGCCTCGCAGCGTAGCTGAAACTATCATTGCAAAAAGCAAAGGGAACGCTTAGTTAAAATAAGGAAATGAGCATTCATGGCACGCGCAAAGTTTGAAAGAAATAAGCCCCACATCAATATCGGTACAGTTGGCCACGTTGACCACGGTAAAACTACCTTGACAGCAGCCATTACCATGACCTTGGCAGCTATGGGTCAGGCTGTAGCTAAGGGCTACGACCAAATTGATAATGCCCCAGAAGAAAAGGCACGGGGTATTACCATTAATACCGCTCACGTAGAGTATGAGACTGCAAGTCGGCACTATGCTCACGTAGACTGTCCAGGACACGCTGACTATGTGAAGAACATGATCACCGGTGCTGCCCAAATGGACGGAGGTATCCTCGTAGTTGCTGCTACCGATGGCCCTATGCCCCAAACCCGCGAACACATCCTGTTAGCAAAACAGGTAGGCGTTCCCAGTCTAGTTGTCTTCTTGAACAAAGAAGATTTGATGGATGACCCAGAACTCTTGGAACTAGTAGAACTAGAACTGAGAGAACTGCTTTCCAGCTACGATTTCCCTGGTGACGACATCCCCATTATCAAAGGATCTGGTCTGCAAGCTCTAGAAGCAATGACCAAAAATCCTAAGACCCAACGCGGTGAAAATCCTTGGGTAGACAAAATCTACGAATTGATGGATGCTGTAGATTCTTACATCCCCACTCCTGAGCGGGATGTTGATAAACCCTTCCTGATGGCTGTAGAAGACGTGTTCTCAATTACAGGTCGTGGTACTGTCGCCACCGGTCGGATTGAGCGGGGTGTAGTCAAAGTTGGCGATAACGTTGAACTAGTGGGTATCAGAGATACTCGCGCCACTACCGTAACTGGGATTGAGATGTTCAAGAAGAGTCTCGACCAAGGTATGGCTGGGGATAACGCTGGCGTACTACTCCGGGGTATCCAGAAGGCTGATATTGAACGGGGTATGGTCATCGCCAAACCTGGTTCGATTAAACCTCACAATGAATTCGAAGGTGAGGTTTATGTCTTAACAGAAAAAGAAGGTGGTCGTAAGACTCCATTTTTCGCTGGCTACCGTCCACAGTTCTACGTGCGGACAACTGATGTAACTGGTACCATCAAAGCCTACACCTCCGATGAAGGCAAAGAAGTAGAAATGGTGATGCCAGGCGATCGCATCAAGATGACAGTAGAATTGATCAACGCGATCGCGATTGAACAAGGAATGCGCTTCGCTATCCGCGAAGGTGGACGTACCATCGGTGCTGGTGTCGTCTCCAAAATTATCAAGTAGCACCTTTTTGCTCAGAACAAAGGAGCAGAGATGGTATGATTCCTCTCTGCTCCTTTCTCTTCCCTCTATAAATAAGGTAATAGGTTACAGGGGACAGGTAATAGTTTTCTGTAACCTTTACCCTGTAACCTTTAACCTGTAAATAATCCCCTAATTACGCAGAACCTGGAAAATTAAAGATGGCAACTCTACAGCAGCAGAAAATTAGAATTCGCTTACAGGCTTTTGACCGACGCTTATTAGATACATCTTGCGAGAAGATTGTAGATACAGCTAACCGCACCAACGCTACAGCCATAGGCCCAATTCCTTTACCCACAAAACGCCGGATCTATTGTGTGCTGCGATCGCCTCACGTAGATAAAGATTCACGGGAACACTTTGAAACCCGTACTCATCGCCGGATTATTGATATTTACCAGCCTTCTTCTAAGACTATTGATGCCCTGATGAAATTGGACCTACCATCAGGCGTAGATATTGAAGTCAAACTTTAATTAGTTATGAGTCATTGGTCATTAGCAAAGGACAAATGACATATGACATTAGTATGAATTTTTACACAGCCCTGAAGAAATATATCTCAGGGCTTTTATTTAGCTAGGAAACAAATGATAGAATATAGACAAAATACGGGAAAAGCAGAGAAAAAGAAATTTTAAAGATTAAGTTTATACCAAGGTAACAATGACATCATCTTCTAAAATTGCAGTTCGTGAACTACCTCTGTTCCCGTTACCCGAAGTAGTTCTGTTTCCTACTAGACCATTACCTTTACACATCTTTGAATTTCGCTACCGAATCATGATGAACACGATTTTGGAGAGTGATCGCAGGTTTGGTGTTTTGATGTTCGATCCAGTCAAAGGTACAATTGCAAACACTGGTTGCTGTGCAGAAATCGTTCATCACCAACGGCTGCCAGATGATCGAATCAAGATGTTGACATTAGGGCAGCAAAGATTTCGTGTATTAGAGTATGTTCGTGAAAAGCCATATCGCGTTGGCTTAGTTGAGTGGATTGAAGACCAACCACCAACTAAAGATTTGCATCCTTTGTCAACTGAAGTAGAACAACTACTGCGAGATGTTGTGCGTCTATCAGGTAAATTAACCGAACAAAATATCGAACTGCCAGAAGATTTGCCCGATCTACCAACAGAACTATCCTATTGGGTAGCAAGTAATCTTTACGGTGTCGCCGCAGAGCAACAGTTATTGCTAGAAATGCAAGATACTGCAACGCGTCTAGAGCGGGAAGCAGAAATTTTAACTTCTACTCGTAATCATTTGGCAGCTCGCGCTGTTCTCAAAGACACCTTTAATGAAAAGTGAGAAGTGAGGAGTTTAGGAGTTAGGAAAAATAACAAAAAATACAAGATCGACAACTTATAATTTATATTGCCTAACTGATAACTCCTAACTTCTCAATTAAAAGCGCTGATCGGCAAAACATTGTAAGCGCCAAGAATTTTTAAAATCTCTGTGTGAATAGTTAATTCTGCTAAAGCAGATTGCATTTGTGCTTCCTTGACATCTGCTTCTAAATCCATGAAAAACAAATATTCGCCTAGCGATCGCTTAGTCGGACGAGATTCAATCCGGCTGAGGTTAATTCCTAGTTGAGCAAAGATTTGCAAAGGTTTGACTAATGCTCCGGGTGTGTTAGCAGGCATACTAAAAGCTAGCGATGTGTGACTAGTAGGCACTTTTGATGTTTGGTATCCAGCATCTGCTTCACCCTGACTTACTACCCAAAAACGAGTACAGTTTTCTGGATAGTCGTTAATACCAGTGGCAAGTATCGGCAGGTTGTAGAGTTGAGCTGCTCTACTAGAAGCGATCGCTGCTGTTGTTGTCTCTTGCTCCAATCGCTGTAGTGCTTCAGTTGTAGAATTGCTGGGAATAATCTGTACAGTCGGGAGAAATCGCTCTAACCATCCCTGACATTGTGCCAAAGCTTGCGGGTGAGAGTAAACAGTTTTAATCTTATCTAAACCAGAGGCGCAGGAAATTAAGGTATGGACAATGGGTAATACCAAAGCCAACTGAATTCGCAAGCTGTCTAACTGCCACAGTGTATCCAGTGTTGTGGTAACACTCCCTTCAATAGAATTTTCCACGGGCACAACAGCCAGGTGAGCTTGACCATCAGCAACGGCGTGTAGTGACTGTGAGATAGTCGGATAGGGACATAACGTAGCTTCAACTCCACTACTTTTAGTCAACCAGTTGACATAACGAACAGCTGCTTGTTCTGCGTAAGTGCCGGGAGGCCCTAAATGTGCGATCGATAGAGTCATGCCTTTAGCCTTGAGTTGTGAGTTTAATGTGTAAACAGAGATTATGAGATTTTGGCTTTGACAAATATATTCAATATTTACTATTAGTAAAAACTGTTATCTCTAAAATTTACCCACTAAACGAATAGACCGAAATCTGTATCTAGGAAAACAAATTATTAAAATCAGTCTTCTACCAAATAGATTCTCTGGCAGTTTTTTTGGCGAAATTGCTCTGAAATCTTCAGAGCAATTATGTTAGTTTTTCACCAAATAAAAATTCACATTTTTTACTTTGTGTCAAGAGTTAAATCCTAATCTTAGCCCTTTCAAGGTAACTCGTAAAATCTCTTATTTTTTCTCAGAGGTCTCTGTGCCTCTGCGGTTTAAAAGTATTCTTTTTAACCACAGAGAGGCAGATGGCACAGAGTATAGAGCTTAAAGAGGAATTTATTGACCAAAATTTTTACCCACCTTGAAAGGGCTAATCCTAATCTATATTTCTTGAACTAAAGATAGTAATGAGCGTACCAAATTTTTGCTAATGCTGTATAGCTGATAAGCAACGATAATTTTGCACTTTTCTAATAATCAGATTTAAGTTGTTAAAAAATATTAAAATTAAAAGACAGATATTTTTATCCGCTCATGGCTACCCGGTTTACTGCCTCCCAATCGGTTGAAATCGCTGTTCCAGAGCAGCCTATTCACATTCAGCACTACTTACGCCAGCCTCAACGTCTGGTTAAGGCTTTAGCTGACAACACCCGAATTCAGCAGCTTTCAGAGGAAGTATTTCGCTTAAAAATGCGTCCGCTCACTTTTATGTCATTAAGCATTCAACCGACTGTAGACATGAGAGTTTGGGCAGAATCAAATGGAATAATTTATTTGCGATCGCTAGGCTGTGAAATCCTGGGTTTCGAGTATATTAACCAGCGCTTTGCCCTTAATTTAAAAGGGCATTTGTCTCCCAAAGAGTTTAGCACTGGCACTCGTCTGCAAGGAAGGGCTGATTTAGAAGTGCTTGTGGATTTACCACCGCCATTTTCCTTTACTCCTAAGCCAATTTTAGAAGCTACTGGTAATGGTTTGCTCAAAAGCGTGCTGTTGTCGGTTAAGCAACGTTTATTAAATCAACTTTTGGCTGATTATCGCTACTGGGTAATATCACAAACTAAAGATAGAGGGCTTGACAGTGACAGTACCGAATTGCCAATCTTGAATGCTGAGTAATCATTTAATCACTCAGCATTCAGTACTTTGATTTGGCAAGGACGAAAAGACTGACGATGTAGGGGCGATGGCCCGTATTGTTGCAGAGCCAGCAAATGCCGTTGGCTACCATAGCCCTTGTTACGCTCTAGGTTGTACATAGGGTATTTCAATGCTAGACGCAGAACCAAATCATCACGCCAAACCTTGGCAACAATACTAGCAGAGGCAATAGCGAGCGATCGCTCATCTCCCTTAACTATTGTTTGTTGTGGCAATAGCAAGTCTTTGATTGACTGATTGCCATCAACCAAGCAGAGTGCAGGCTGTACCTTTAACTTCAGTACAGCCCGCCTCATTGCTAATAGTGTCGCTTGCAAAATATTTATCTTGTCAATTTCGGCAGTAGAAGCAAACCCAATTTTCCAGTCTATAGCCAGCCTACAAATTTGCTGTGCTAGCTGAGTTCTCCGAGAACTAGACAACTTTTTACTGTCTTTAATTTTAGCTGCCATCAGTATTGGCAAAGCACGATCCGGGAGGATCACTGCTGCCGCCACCACCGGGCCAAATAGAGCGCCTCGCCCTACTTCATCCACACCTGCAACCAATCCTGGAATTCCTGACAAGGTAGAAAACTCCAGCCAGTTGGATTGTTCCAAGGGCGTTGGCGATGTTTCTACCATAAAGCAAATTAATTATCCTCAATCGCTGAGGAACGACGGCGGCGACGGCGGCTAGCAGTAGCGGCGCTGTTTGCATCGCTTTCATCTGCGATCGCATTGGCAGCGCTGTTGGCATCATTTTCATCTGCGATCGCTTTGACGGAGGCTTTTGCAGACAAGCTTTCCGAAGGATTGGCAGTCAATTCAGATGGTTCAGCTGTCTCTTCTATCAAAGATTTTTGTTCTGGCTCAATAACTTTTGGTATTGGTGACTTAGTTGCAATTACTTCAGGTGGTACTTTTTGGGCAATAGGTGATTCTAAGACAGATTCAGTGGGAGTTGTTCGCACTTGACCAGGCTGAATCACGTTAATAATCACAGATTTGGTATTTTTAACCTCTTGCTCTAACTTCACCAAGGGAGATATTCCCATCAAGGCAAACATATCCTGTTCCTGGAGGCTCATTTCTACAGTTCTAATCTCCGGTGGTTCTACCACTGGTTTAACTGGTTCTGGCTTGATAACTTTAGCACGCTCTACAGTGCGCTCTACTCTTTCATTCCATCCTGGTTTACCAAGGGTGGGTGAGGGAATTTCTGGTGTAACTCCTAATTCTGGTTCTATATCAAGGTCTAAATCTGGCTCGTTGGCAAAAGCTAATGGATTGGCAATAACCCGAGATTCATCTTTCCCGTTTAACCCATTGATGCCAATTCGACTGCGGCGAGTGCGGGTACGACGCTTATTATCATTAAGTTCTTGATAACTAGGATGATTAATCAGATTTAGGTTAGTCGATTCCGAGTCGCCGTCAAATGCTTCCCCAAATCCATCATAAGTTTCTCGTGGTTCCGGGACGCGGGCAGATGGCTGACGTGGTTCTCGGTGAGGTAGAGATACAAAACGCTCACGCTCTGGTGTTTCTGCTGGTATTGGTAATCGATTTTCAAGTTCTCCAGGCAGACGCACAGTATGCCCTAAACCGCCACAGGTGGGACAAGTTTCACCAAACAATTCGTAAATATTTTGACCCTGACGTTTACGGGTCAATTCTACTAAACCCAGTTCCGTAAGTTGAGCAATCTGGGGACGAGCTTTGTCTGCTTTGAGTCCTTTATTAAAGTGTTCGAGAACTTGCAGTTGGTCACGTCGGGATTCCATATCGATGAAATCAACCACAATCACTCCAGCAATATTCCGCAGACGCAACTGGCGAGCAATTTCTGTTGCAGCTTCGCAGTTTGTCCATAAAACTGTTTCTCTGGCTGTCGCCGATCGCGTGAAGGAACCTGAGTTAACATCAATTACGGTTAATGCCTCCGTTGGCTCGATAATGATGTAACCGCCAGAAGGTAGGTCTACTCTTGGTTTCAGTGCTTCTCGAATGGCAGCACTGATGCGGAAGTACTCTAAAATTGGGGAGCGATCGCGGTGATGGTCAATCAACAATCCTTGCGGTGTTTGACCACCACTCCAATTCTGCAAGTACTGCTTCACACGCTTCAAGCCAGTACTGGAATCTACGACAATCCGATTGACATCCGCGCCGTACATATCCCGCAATACGCGCTGGATAAAGTCATCGTCTCGGTTGAGCAGTGCTGGGGCACGGGTAGAATGCGCTTCCTGCTGAATCGCCTCCCATTGCTTTTGCAGCAACTCCAAATCTTCCATAATCGCTTCTTCTGGTTTGCCTTCGGCTTCTGTACGCACGAGCAAACCCATTCCCGCCGGTTTGACCAAAATCGCTAGTGCCCGCAAGCGGTTGCGCTCACTTTCACTTTTAATTCGTCGGGATAAATTTACGCCCCTACCATAGGGCATCAGTACTACGTAGCGTCCGGGTAAGGTGATATTACCCGTGAGCCTGGGCCCTTTTGTTCCCGTTGGCTCTTTCATTACTTGCACCAAAACTTTCTGCTGTGGTGCTAATAGTTCTGTAATGGCTGCTGCGGTACGCTTTAGCTTCAATGGGCCCAAGTCGGTGACGTGAATAAAACCGTTGCGCTCTGGGTCGCCAATATTCACAAAAGCGGCATCTATCCCAGGCAATACGTTTTCTACTACTCCTAAGTAGATATCACCTATTTGATGATGACCGGTAGCAACAACGAGTTCCTGTATTTGATCTTCGGAAAAGACAGCAGCAATTTGGTGCTGCTCCGCGATGATAATTTGTTTTGGCATTCAATTTCCTCAAAAATTGTCAGCACCAATAGGTCTGGAGGTTTGTTATACCTTTGTTGCCCTTGCAACCCTCAAAAGGCGCTACTGATGATAAAAATCGCAAACCTGATGTTCTAAGTTAAATAGCTATTGGCGCTCTTAAGAGCGTTTTCACGGCGGATTATTCCAGAACGGCTGCATGTTTAAGCAATTAAATCAACCATCTATGGTTGATTTGCAATGCAATACTCTCAATGAAGAGAGTTCTGAGTTGAAAGTTTTGAATCCTGAGTGAGTTTTTAACTCAGGAAGCATTTTTTGAGAGTAACCTACTGAAGTCGTTAAGAAAAAGAAACTATTTCTATTTTCCATTCCCTGGATTTATTCTTAGGGTTATACTCAGCAACACCAGCTGCTACCCTACTTTTAAGCCGCGCTTTGCGCGTCTGGTGAACGTCTGCAAATCGGCTTAACCTACAGTAGTTGTTTACCCTACGGTAACACCAAGGGCGAACAACTCTAGAAGAGTAACGCGCTAGCTCTTGGGCAATACTGTGGATTAGACATTCAGCAGTTGTTGGAAAAGTATGGATTTAGAGAAGCTAACCGAGCCTGCTGTTAGTTACTGATTCACAAGGTAGCTATAGAGAGAGTGTGTGTTCTTTAATCTGCCTCAGTTTATCTGGGATAAAATCCTAGAAGTTGCACTCTAATATCTTTGCTTTCGCCCCCTGAACACCAGGGTAGTGAACCAGCTAATTTCAATGCAGCGCCAGAAAAATTCTCTTCACCCCATTCTAACGCAACCTTGCTAAAAATCAATTCCGACGATGTGCCATGTTAGGACAACTACTAGCAAGCTGCCCTACAGGGATTATACCGCTAAAATTAGCCGATTGCGGTGGATGTGCAGGAGTTGAAATTCTCCATTAGCCACTATCCCTAGCATAAACAGGATTTGTTCGGGACGCAATAGAAAACCATCTTGGCGATAGCTACCTACATAACGGATAACAGACATAGATTCTGCAATGCCGTTGTGGGTTTCTACTAATTCCAGTTCAAATAAGCGATCGCGCAGATTTATTAACTTGCTCTTGCCTGACTTTGTTGTATGCTCGTACCAAAGCTCATCTTTTGCTTTGATGGTATCAATCCAGTTTTGCCATTGTATAGGTGTTGTTTCTCCAAGTGCTGCTACGGTAATTAAATATTCTGCGGTTTCTAGCAGTTGAGTAGCTGCGGGAGTTTTTAAATCTATCTGCTCCACATTATATATAGGTATGTCTGTGGGCATTTCCCGAACCAATTCTTCTCGAAAAATATCGATGTTTACTGGTACAGTTAACTCAAAATCCGCAATTTCACCGCTACTAGTAGCACCTAGAGCCAAAGCAGTTGCTACAGAAATTCGCGGCATTGGATGAAACCCACCAGTGAAAGCAATTGGTAAGCCTGCTCGCCGCACAACTCGGTCAAACAGACGGATTAAATCTAGGTGGCTTACCAAAGCCATATTACCCTGTTTTCCAAACCAAACTCGCAGTCGTTGGGCCTTGGTTGTGTTGGGAACAAAATCGCCAGCGAATTGTGGGATAACAGGTGATTCAATCACGATGTTATGGCCAAAGTCGGTTCCACATACGCCACAGTGAGAACAACCTTCAAAAGAGCAGTCGGGTACAATTGCTGCTGCTAAGGCGCGTAGCAAGTCTTCTTTGAGCCAGTTTTTATCAATCCCGGTATCAATATGATCCCAAGGTAAGGGAGTATCTAGGGAGTGAGAACTGAGGAATTGGGCATTTTCCGCATCTGGCGATTTGTTCTGCTGTTGTGCGTGAAACAAATTCCATTCGCCATTTTCTACTTGGCGGTATTTCCAATCTAGATCGGATTGAGCGATCGCATCTTCCCAAGCGCTAAAAGCTTGATCTAAATTTTCATACCAGGAATCCATCCCTGCACCCAATTCCCAGGCGCGGCGGACTACTTTGCTCAAATTGCGATCGCCTCGTCCCACAAAATCTTCCATTGCCGAAATGCGGACATCGGTAAAATTTACCTTCATTCCCTTCATCCGACGGAATTCTTGCCGCAACAGGTTTTGTTTGCGCTTAAATTCAGTGGTAGAAACTGAGTGCCACTGGAATGGTGTATGGGGCTTGGGCGTAAAGTTAGAAATTGTCAGGTTAAAGTTCAGGGGTTTTCTGCCTTTGCCTCGACATTCTCGCTGTAGCCAGCTGACTGTTTCCGCAATGCCCAAAACATCAACATCCGTCTCACCCGGCAAGCCAATCATAAAATACAACTTGATTTTATCCCAGCCTTGCTCCCAAGCGGTTTTTACTCCCCGCAACAATTCTTCATTCGTCAAACCTTTATTTACGATGTCTCGCATCCGCTGAGTTCCAGCTTCTGGAGCAAAAGTTAGTCCACCTTGCCGTGTACCTCCAAGGATATTGGCAATATTTTCATCAAATCTGTCTACCCGTTGGCTTGGTAGAGTCAGAGAAATATTTTCATTTTTTAAGCGATTTTTGATTTCCATCCCCACTGCTGGTAGGGACAAGTAATCAGAACAACTCAGAGATAGTAGGGAAAACTCATTGTAACCAGTTGCCCGCATTCCCTGTTCAATTGCTTCTACAACCTTATTGGGTTCTACATCCCGTGCTGGCCGAGTCAGCATTCCTGGTTGACAGAAGCGACAGCCACGAGTGCAACCACGCCGAATCTCAATTGTCAAACGGTCATGCACCGTTTCTACGTAAGGAACTAGCCCAATGGAATATGCTGGTATGGGGGTTGCCACCCGTCGCAGAATTCGTTTTGGTACGTCAGAGCGACGAGGATGAACTGAGCCATCTTCTGCCATGTCGTAAAACTGAGGGACATATACGCCTGGTATCTGTGCCAAATCCAGTAATATATCTTCCCGACTCAATCCTGCTTGTTTGCCTTCTTCCAATACCAAACCAATTTCTGGGAGCAGTTCCTCTCCATCCCCAAGGGCGATAAAGTCGAAAAAGTCAGCGTAAGGCTCAGGATTCGATGTTGCTGTTTGCCCACCAGCAAAAATTAACGGAAACTGGGATTGGAGGTTAGTAAATTCTCCCCCTGCTTCCACCGCTTTTTGCCTTTCTCTCCACGTCAATGGAATTCCAGCCAGATCCAACATTTCTAAGATATTAGTTGCACCCAGTTCGTAACTGAGGCTAAAACCTAAGATGTCGAAGTCTGTGAGCGATCGCTTTGACTCTACCGCAAACAATGGCGTATTAGTTTCGCGTAGTTTGGCTGCCAGGTCTTTTCCTGGGAGGTAGGCGCGATCACACAATTGACGCGGTTGGGCATTCAAGATGTTGTATAGGATAACGTGCCCTAAATTAGATGCACCGACTTCATATACTTCCGGGTAGGTTAATACCCAGCGTATTCCTGCCTTATCCCAAGCTTTGTGTACTGCTAAACGCTCATTACCAAGGTAACGCCCTGGTTTTAAAATATCCGATGTTATTAATTTCTCAACTGCAACAGCCACTGTGCTATTTTCTAGCTACCTTAATTACAGCTACCCAAACAAAACATTAGCATTGAATTAGGTCTCCTAACATAGTTTCTCGTTGTAACTTATAACTCCTTTACATAAACTCCACTTTTTAACCGAACTTTTGTGCTTTTACATACATACAGTTGTAAGTTCTGTTGCAGCTAACTCAACTTCACTATCCAATATTTCAAATACGCTATCGAGTTGCGTTAGTTCAAAAATAATTCTAATTGACGGAGCTACAGCACAAAGTCGCAAACCCCGTTCTAAACTCAGAGCCAGTTTGTGTGTAGATAACAATGCCATTAACCCCGCGCTATCTAAGGATTCTACTGCTGCGAGGTCTACTACCAAGATGGAAATATCATTTTGTACCAACGCTGTGGTCATATCTCGTTCAAATTCCAAGGCGTTTGTCGCATTCAAATACCCTTGGGGGCGAATGACTGCAATTTTGGGATAGTTAAGCACTGCTTGCATAGTTACATCCTATTGAGAATTATTGAAGCGTCACGCTAAAGATTATTTGAACATAAACTCTATTCTGTTGCATCGACCATACGTCTTAGCTCTCTTTGCTGAATCTTTATTTCTTTAGTATCTCTGTTTAAAGATTGTTATAATTCCAGGTTAAAATGTGTTTAGATATACTTTTTTTTTATCTCAGTTCAAAAACAATCAACATAGACAGTCATAGAGCAAACAAATCATCAGTAACTATGCTGATAAAACTTGCTTAGTCTATAACTAAGGCTAATTTAGCCAAGTCTTAACGGTAAGTTAAATCTCCTACTTTAGCGTTGCTGATGGCATACGCCAAGTCATAGCGAATTATCTATTTAATTAATTGATTGTGATCTATATCACAACCTAATTAGTATTTAGATCGCTCTTTATACTTAGACTTATCTGGGATAATCAGTATCATATTACAGTTGGATGTATTACTTATGAGAACTAAGTACGCTATTCGTAAATTGGTAGAAAAAGCTCTTGACATTAAGAAGCTAACTCCTGAGATAGAAAATGAAATCAATTCAGAACTGACAGAACTGGGTTATATTTCTGATGTTGACTACGAAGCTCTGGAATTATTAATGTCGGAGATGGATGCTGGTAGAATTAAGTTGGTTCCCAGCTTTGGATATTCCTAAATGCTTATGCATAGAGGTATATCAAGTAAATTTGATAAATAGTGAAGTAATCAAAATTCCGAGTTAGTAAAAGAAGTTTTAGTAAAAGCAGTTGGGATAATAATAGTGATATTATTGTTTGTATTTTTCTCTGACGTTGATTATTTCAATAACTAGAATGGCGTAAACCGTGCTAATAACCCTCTACATTATGTAGTTCGCTAAACGCCGAGAAAAAATTCCTCCCTTTCTGTTTCCTGAAATTGTCCACAAACAGAATAAACTCGTTGCGAAGGGAGTTGATGTCATCAATATGGCTGTTAGCGCTCCAGATAAACTAACTTCTAGTCATATCTTTTGCCCTATGCCTGTTGATATGCTGACCATAGTTGGTGAATAAATTGATTAAGTTGCTGTTTTGCGGCTGAGTCAGGCTCAGTTTTTGGTTCTTTTACTAAAACTTGACTCAAGAAGGTAATTACTTCTGTGTCTAATGCTGGTCGAAATAAATTTGCAGGCCAAAGCAAGTCAGACACATCTCGCAAATCGGTAATTAGCGGGGATTCTTGAATCAAACTAACCATTATTAAAGGACGTACCCAGCACAACTGGCGGGAAACTACAAATTGAATGACTTCTGCATACAGATTTCTGTCGCCATGCTCTAAAGACACAATTTGTCCTGGTTGAAGAAAATCTAGGCTAATGTCCATGATTATGGAGTTTGGGGAGGGGCAAGGATTATTTGCAATTTCCTTAATTTTAAAAATGAAAATACGCTAGGTTTAAGGAAGCTTCTGTAAGATTAGGGTAGCACTCTCACGCCAAGTATGTCTCAGACATCTGCCTCGCAAGTGGCTACGCAAAACTAAGTTGAGCGGTTTTTCTAGCATAGTATCTGAACAGAGATACTATAGAATAGGTAAATAACTGTTAAGCGATCGCTACACAGACAGTTTGTAGTAGTGAATCAACAAGAAAAGAGCAAAGAGCCGTGTCAGTTGAAACTATTGAAAAGCCTTCCACAATTCGTAAGCTAGCGCCCCGGTATCGCGTTTTGCTCCATAACGATGACTACAATTCTATGGAGCATGTTGTGCAGTCACTAATAGCCACTGTACCAAGTCTTACCCAACCCCAGGCTGTTAGCATCATGATGGAAGCCCATACTAACGGGCTAGCTTTAGTGATTACTTGCGCTCTGGAACACGCTGAGTTCTATTGCGAAACATTGATAAGTCACGGTTTAAGTAGCACGATTGAACCTGACGAATAGTCATTGGTAATTTGTCATTGGTCATTAGTTGAAATATAAAGTATTGGCTGGTGACTTATACATTGGTATGAAAAAAAACCTTGTCCGTTTAGCTGAACGCCCTGCCCCTATTAGGCTGGGTTGTTTTATTTTGACTTTATTGTTGCTATGGTTGCCATTGGCTGCACCAATATACTTACTAGTACATGATTCAAATTTAGAAAGTATATTGACATTGGTATTGTTATATGCGGTATTTATTTTCCTCCTGAGACTATGGGGTAAATATGTCTACCAACGGCCCCAAATTCTGCGGCATTACGGCTTAGAATTCACGCGACAAAACGGTATGGATTTGCTGCGTGGCTTGGCTATGGGGATAATTAATATTCTGATACTTTTTGGGGTAGAAAGTTTGTTGGGTTGGTTGGTGTGGCAACAACCGAAAGTTTTTTTGCTGAAAGTTATTTTAGAGGGTTTACTTGTTGGTTTGGGCATCGGATTTGCTGAGGAATTGTTATTCCGAGGCTGGTTACTAGATGAATTACAACGAGATTACAGTCCGCGTGTGGCATTATGGACAGATGCAACTGCGTTTGCTACATTGCACTTTATTAAACCCTTGGAGGCAATTATTCATACACTGCCACAATTTCCAGCTTTAGTACTACTGGGGTTAACGCAGGTATGGGGAAAGCGTTGGCGGAGGGGGCGCTTGGGTTTTCCAATTGGTTTGCATGGTGGTTTAGTTTGGGGCTACTACATTATTAATGTTGGGGAATTAGTGAAATATTCTGGTCAAGTTCCTGATTGGGTAACTGGTGTGAATAATAATCCTCTACAAGGAGTGATGGGGGTGTTGTTGATGAGTGTACTAGCTTTGTGGATACGAGGGCGAACTGAGCGATCGCGTCATATATGAAAAAAAAATATTAATCGTATCAACTTTATTACTCCCTTCTTTTTCTTGCAAAATTAAACTAGGTAAAATTCAATAAAGTAAATTTGGAGAAAGCTAATTTAAGTGTGTTTTCTACTACCAAAGAGTTTATGGGTAAGGATAGCCACTTGCGGGGTGGGATTCTTGGGGTTTAGTAAGTAATCAAGCGGACATGATATTAAAGTCCTTATCCAAACCGGATTAAAATGTATTTGACATTCAAACAAATATAGCTGTGATGTTTTTCATAAAAGTTGCCAAGGAGAAAAACAATGATACAGCCAGTCATTTTAGAAAAATTAGAAGAACTCCCTGAGTCTCTTCAGACAGAAGTGCTTCATTACATTGAGTTTTTGATAGAGAAGCACTCTAAAAACTCTACCGAAGAAAAGCAGACAAACAAGCGTCGCGTTGCTGGAACAATGAAAGGAATGTTTGTTCTGCCATTACCTAATGACTTTGATGAGCCGCTTCAAGATATGAAAGAATATATGGAATGAATAGATTACTATTGGATACTCATGCTTTTATCTGGTTTGTCTCGAATGATGCCACCCTACCAGTGTTAACTAGAGAAAAAATTGAATCTGCTGAGGCTGTTTTCTTTAGTATTGCAAGTCTTTGGGAAATGGCGATTAAACTCAACATTGGAAAACTATTCTTACAGGGTGCTTTTGAAGAGATTGAACCTAAACTAATTGCTGCGGGTATAACAATTCTCCTTATTACCTTTACCGATACTGTTCAATTCCGTTATTTACCACTGCATCATCGAGATCCGTTTGATCGTATTCTGGTGGCACAGACGATGAATCATTCCCTTGTTTTGATTAGTCGTGATTCGGCTTTTTATACCTAGAGGGTTTGGTGATGAAAAAGTGGCTACGGCACGCAGCATCAAAAGCCATCTGTCAGAATCTTTATCCAGTGCTAGCTTGAGACGGAAATTAAAAACCTCTTGCCATACCTCTACTCCATACTGGGATACAAAATCTGCCTCCAGTTCTTTAAACTGTTCCCATTGTCAATTTGCGATCGCGCTCAACATGGGAATGATCGGGGTGATTGAGACTTGTGCAGCGACGGGTGTCATTGTGGGTAGTCCTCAAAAATACAAATAATCGGCATAGGTGGTTTTTTGGTGCTATCTTTACGCAAGCGTCTCAACCACTGTCCCCACCACACACGCTTTATTCAAATTAACGCCGCTCAAATTTGTACCTTCTAACTCTGCACAGAGTAAATTCGCTCCCGTCAAATTCGCCCCTGCCAAATTTGCCCCCCGCAAGTCAGCTTCTTCAAGGTTTGCTTCACTCAATAAAGCCCCTTGCAAATCGGCGCGACTCAAGTCTGCACCTTTGAGATTTGCCCCAGTCAGGTTTGCACCGCGCAAGTCAGCACCGCGCAAATCAACGCCTTGTAAGTTGACGTTCATCAAATTGGCACCACTCAAGAAAGCACCTACCAATGACACATCACTGAGTCTGGCTCCCATCAAGTTAGCGCCACGCAAATTGCTACCCCGCAAGTCAGCACCCGTTAAATCTGCTTGCATCAGGTTTGCTCCCATCAAATTCGCCCGCAAGTCAGTTTCTTGGAGGTTGGCTCCCATCAAATTTGCCCCCTCCAAATGTCCACCTTCGAGTTTAGAACCAGCAAAATTAGTGCCGACAAGGGTAGCACCAGCAAGATTAATCCGGCTTAAATCCAGTCGGGAGAGTTCCTCGTCTTCTAAATTTGCCCCTGGAAGTTGTTTGAGTTTTCCTAATCTAATGGCTTCAATATTCATGTAAAGTAACTACCAATCTGCTCACTTATGTTGCTGTGGCTATCCCATTGGGAATCCAGTATCCAGATGCCGGCGCTGAATTTGGGTGTCATGATGGGTAAGTCGAGTCCCTGTTGTAAACCCATAACTAATAAAGTTAGGGTATCTACAAGTTTAGGGTCAAAGCGGTTAGATTGTTGTTGTTTGCACTCATCTAAAGCTTGAGTAAATATCTGTTCCCGGCTTTGATTTGACGATTTTCGCTCATTGACTCGCCACTGAAAGTCTGCCAATAATGCCAAAATCCTCGACTCTAGGGGAATTTCATCTCCAGCTAAACCTGCTGGTTCCCCTGTGCCATTCCACCACTCGCTTTGGTGAGTAATAATTTGGGCAACTGCTCGTAATCTTGGCATGGTTCGCAATACTTGTGCCCCCGGTACTAAGGGACAAGTTAAAGGACAACTGGGTGCATCTTCTTGGTAGCGTGTGGATATACTATCTGTGAGAACGCTTTCTGCTTTTTGTAACGGATCTATGCGATGTAACAAAGCCGCTAGCCTTAATCTCTTAATCTGCCATGCGGGAAGATCCAAAAGTTGGCCGATCGCTTCAGCAAGTACAACCACTTCTGCTGCTGCCATTGGATTGTTGACATCTGCCATATCCATCAGTTGCGCCATTCGCAAAAAGGCTTGGATTTCGTTAGAAACCAAGTTGCGATCTAGGGTTTGTTGGTGAGACGCTGTTGGGATGGATAAATTATCTTGCCCAGTCTGGAGGTAATCTACTACACGAGAGACAACTGCACCTAAATTTTCCGATCTGGCCATTGACGGGACAATTTGTTGTTTGTCGGCTGTGAGTTTTTGGGCTAGTTCTGGGTTGTATTTTTTGATGTGAGCGATCGCTATTTCTGCTGTCTCTTGGACTAACTCCGGCTCAAATGTCCACAAACCATAGAATTTCCGCTCTAAGTCTGATGTCGGTACTCCAGTGCTGCCATAATCAGCTTCTGATAATTCTTGACAAATTACCATTGCTGTGTACTTAGGCGATAAAATAATTAAGTGCCACTCCTGTGCCACTGGATCGCCTGCATCTAATCCTACTAAGTCTACATTGGGTAGCTGGCTAGTAGGATGTTCAGCAAAGCCAGATTCAGAGGCGGCCATGATGGCAATATGGCGGCTGTGATGGGCGATGTCTGCATATCGTTCAGCTTCTTGTAGATACCATTTCCCCTGTTGAAAGGCTGTGATAACGAGGGGTGTACCATCATCGGCTAAGATATGGTCTTCTAAAGCGTGGCACAGGGCAACTAGGGTATTTTTGTAGTAAACACCGAATCGAATTGGCCTGGTGGTATGGCGATGGGCTGTTTCTAGCTTTTGTAAGATTGAACCTTCTAACATGGGTTTAGGATTTTATGAAAACGAACCACAGAGGCGCAGAGGACACAGAGAAAGAGAGGGGGAGAAATTCAGAATTCGTGTTTTCTAGGATATACCTGCTAACTGTTTTTCTTTCGTTTCTATTGGTGCGGAAAGTGCCGCTTCTAAGTCGGCACAACCCAGTTTTTCTTCTAAGATTTTCATGACTTCGCGTCCGAAATCGTTGGGGTTTTGTTGCCAAGCTTGCAAGCAAACTTCGCCGAAGAATGAACCAAGGGGTTCGGGATTCCAGAGGAGTTTTTTGGCTGTCCACGGCATCAAGCTCATTGGATCGTACCCTGGTTTGAGGATGCCTTCTTTGAAAGCGTATTCTTCTAAATGGGTATGAGGTTGCAACCCAATAAAGAAGATGGCAGGTTCGACTTTATCAGCACCAAAAATCCGTTCTAGTTCGCGGTGGTAGGCGATGGTTTGGCGGATAGTTTCGGGGCGTTCGTCAATAACGTTAAAGGAGTAGTTGACGGAAACTAAGTCGTTGAAACCAGCTGCTTTTAAGTCACGGCAGTTTTGCAAGACGGTTCGCAGATTGTACCCCATCCGCATTTTCCGCACGAGTTCTTGAGAACCACTGGTAATCCCGATTTCAAAGTAGTTCATCCCGGTTTTCGCCATCAAGTCGCACAATTCGGGTGTCAAATTGTCGGCTCTGATATATGCTGCCCAGTGGATATCTGTCATACCAGAATCGACGATTTTTTGCAAGAGTTCTATGGCATCGTCGATAAATTTTCGTGCGGGGATAAATTGGGCATCGGTAAACCAAAAGTTGCGAATGCCGCGATCGTATAATTGGCGCATCTCAGCAACTACTTCATCTGCTGGATTGATGCGTACTTGTTTGCCTTCGACAACCGTATAGACGCAATAGCAGCAGTTGTGGGGACAACCACGTTTAGTTTGTACACCTATATAAAAGTCTTCTTCTTGCAGGTAAAAGTTAAATTCCGGCCAGATGGTTTCGATATAGTCGTAGTTACAAGCTGTTTTTTCTAGTGGGGTGGGTTGTTCGTGAATTAGCCGTTTTCGTGGTTGGGTTTCTCCCGCAACGTAACAGCGTTCATCTCGAAAATCTTTGCCACTTAAAAGTTTTTCCAGCAGGGTTTCCCCTTCACCCACAGAAATAATTGTCCCTTGGGGTAAGCTTTTACCCAACTGTTCGTAAAATACGCTAACTGCACCACCACCTACAACTACACGGGCATTAGAATTATATTTTTGAGCACGCTTTAAACCGCGTTTGATTAAGCCTTGGTTTCGCCATAACTCTACATAGTAAGCGATAAAAATTCGTAAACCACCAAATCCGCCACGTAGTTTTAGTAGAGGATTCTTAGCGTAGTAAAATTCAAAGGCGTTTTGCAGTGGGTTGCCACCACGTCCACCAACTGGGGCATAAATTTGAATATCCCGCCAAGAAAATACTAGCAGTGTCGGTTTAAATTCATCGATACAGCGATCCAGAGCAGAATTGTAATCTAAAGGTGGCACTGTTCCTAAATCGAAAATTCGCTGTTCGATATTAGGAAACTGCTTATGGACATGATCGCTCAAGTAGACAACCCCAATAGGAAAGATGGGGTTACAAGGAAGGCGAACGTAAAGAATTCGATTTTCCATCATTTGTGTTTTGACTTCCATCTTGCCAATCTTTGGAGAAAGCGAGAAAAACATCCAGTTTTAAAGTATGTGCTTGTTTTATTGGGTTTTAATTATCACAATCGCCCTTGACATTTCGTTTAATTGCTGGTAATGAGAAAACTAATATTAGCAATTGCAGGAAACGCTAAAATTGCTATGCATAAAACATACATAGAATTTATAGATAGGCTTTATGAAGATATTTTTCATATAGCTTTACCATAACATTGAGTTTATTCATTAAGCGATGATCCCAGCCTATTAATCCTGGGATAGATGAAACGGCAAAACTCCCTTACTCGCTAGGCGAAAAGCAAGGGGATCGTCGTTTTATCTGCCCTAAGAGAATTAAAGCTTTGATACCAGGATAAAAATCTTAAAAACTTTTATGTATAGTGTATAATTCCGAAAAAGCTACAAATAATTACAAAGTTTTTATAACTAAAAATATATCTTTAGGAAGAAATAATCTCCAAAGACACAGTTGGTATTCACAGTTACAGCAACTGGGGATCAGTGGGTGCTAGGCTTGGCTGGTGTAATGTAAAATTGTGGCGTAAAGCTCCTCAGCAGTTATGGCTCAAATATTAGATCCTCTACCACCAGAGCAATCGGGAAAAATTCTCTGCTGCTACATTAATGCCACGAGCAAAATACAGGTGGCTCGCATCTGCAATATTCCCAACTGGTACTTTGAAAGGGTTGTTTTCCCTGGACAACGTTTAGTTTTTGAAGCTCCGCGAAAAGGTCAATTGGAGATTCATACAGGGATGATGGCAAGTGCAATTTTATCCGATAAGATTCCGTGCGATCGCCTGATGCTCGAAGAAACGAGTACTCATGAGTTTGATACAGACTCATTATCTGAAAAAGACCCTATTAATACCAAATCATTGGTACAGCAAATTAATACAAACACTGGAGATAGTATAAAACCCTTACAAGTCGCTCTTTAGCAGCTATTCATTAAAAAAACAATTTGACTCAATTTTAGGGTTGCTGAATTCGGTAGCCCTTTTTATATTGGGCATGGGACATCAATACTTTTCGGTTAAGGGGGAAAGGGAAAAAACTTGTTGCAATTTCTCACCTTATCTCCTGATCTCCCCACTGCCCACTCTCATCTACAATCATTCTTATGAATCTGCCTTCATTTCTTTGGTTGTGGAAAATAGCGGCCTGGTCGATGGGTTTGTCCCTGCTGGCATATCTGATGTTAGCAATCACCGGCGTTTTAATGTTTCGAGCGAGAACTTCGCAGCAATTTCCTTTATTTACGCCATTTATGGGCGGAAATAAAGGGGTGCGATCGCTCCACTACTTAATGGGTATCAGCATGGTAAGCTTAGTGCTACTATTGCTGGCGATCGGTATTGTTGGCACTTTAGGGCACTTTGGTTCTTTAGGTCACTCGTCACATTTAGTTGCGGGATTGATAGTGGTAGCATTAGTTTTACTGTCTGCTTTCAGCGCCACACAGATTAGCACCAGACGACCTTGGGCTAGACCCTTACACATCGGCGTAAATATTATTCTGTTTATAGGATTTGCCTGGGTATCCCTGACTGGCTGGATTGTAGTGCAAAAGTATTTACCTTAAAGAATTAGTAATTACGAATTACGAATTATTAAAGTGGCATACCTTATTTCAACAGTCCAGCTAAGACATAGACCTACCCTACAATGAAGAAAAGCATTGTAATTAAGCCGTGACAGCAAACTCAGCCAATATCTCAGTTTCTATTTTTCGTCTGTCTCCTTTAATTCGGATAACGCTGCTGAGTCTATACATAGCACTCACAGCCCCATTACCCTTTTTATCGCAGGTAACAGCCGCACCCGTATCCCCAGGATTTTTGTGGATAGGGATTAGCATCGGCTTTGTTGCCTTGTATGCGGTATTGACTGAACAAGTAGTGGTAGATGACCAGGGAATTCAGGTTACTTACCCTGCCTGGGTGCCTCGATTTTTTCGTAAAGGCTGGTTTTTACCTTGGTCAGAGGTGAAAGAGTTAAAACCCCGCACCACTGGTCAAGGAGGGCTAGTTTATTACTTCCTCAGTCAGGATGGGAAAGCTTATTTACTACCAATGCGTGTAGCTGGATTTGCCCGTTTCGTGCAAATTGTCCAAGCAAAGACGGGCATTGATACTACAGATGTTCGTCCTTTAGCACAGCCGTGGATGTACCTGATTTTACTAGGATTCACACTGCTGTTACTATTAGTCGATGGCTGGGCGATCGCTACAGCCTTAACTACTGCACAATTAACTTAAGATTGGGCATTGGTTATTTCTCCCCTATCTCCTCACTCCCCTTGAATAAGGTAACACTCAGGCTAGAGCAAGTTAATCTGTTTACAAAGCTGAAAACCCAACTTCCAGGCAATCAGCAGGGATACCCCATATTGCAAGATATTGGCTTGGAGGTTTTTCAGGGCGAACGTATTGCCATTGTAGGGTCAGTAGGCGCTGGTAAAACTTCGTTATTACGCCTCATCAACCGCCTAATTGAACCCACCAGTGGCAAAATCTATCTAGAAAATCTAGAGTATCGCCAAATTCCTGTCATTCAGCTACGCCAGATGCTTGTACTTGTATTGCAAGAGTCAAAGCTGCTGGGGATGACAGTTGGGCAAGCTTTGGCTTATCCTTTAGTTTTGCGTGGTTTGCCCAAACAGATAATTCAGCAACGAATCAGTGATTGGACAGAACAACTGCATATTCCCAATGAATGGTTAGGGCGAACAGAGGTACAACTTTCTGCTGGACAACGACAACTAATAGCGATCGCTCGTGCCTTACTCATCCAGCCTAAAATATTATTATTAGACGAGCCAACCTCTGCCCTTGATGCTGGTACAGCTTCCCATGTCATGCAAGTCTTAAACCAGTTGAGTCAAACTCATCAAACCACGATTCTGATGGTAAATCACCAACTGGAACTTGCCCAAATGTTTTGTACTCGATTATTACACCTAGAACAAGGTCGTTTATCCGCAAATCAAACAGTCTCTGAGATAGACTGGCTTGAATTACGAGAAAGCTTAATTCAAGCAGAAGCTCAAGACGATTTTGGATTTTAAATTTTTGATGAGACAGGAATCAGGAGTCGTTTTCTTACTCCCCCATGCCCCATGCCCCATTTACACTTGACTACTAGTAAGTGTTGAACGTTGATTATTAAATCTCTCTCTAGCTAACTTTGTTGTTTGTGATTGTGAAATATTGGTATTCAAAATTTCCATGTTAAAACGGTATCCTACATTGCGGATAGTTTGAATCAAATTTGGTTGGCGAGGATCAAGTTCAACCTTTTTCCGCAGCGATAAAACATGAGTATCAATGGTACGAGGGTTATCAATAGCGTCAGGCCAAGCACGACGCAGTAATTCTGACCTACTCAAAGGTACTCCCCCAGCTTGTGCCAAAACGTACAACAAACTGAACTCTTGGGGCGTTAAGTCGATAAACTCCCCCTGGAAGCGGACACGGCGCTGGACTAAATCTATTTGCAAAGTGCCATAATCCAAATAAGCTGGTGCAGTAGGTGTGCGTTTCCGGCGAATCAGTGCCTCTACCCGTGCCAAAAACTCTTGCATCCCAAAAGGTTTACTCAGGTAATCATCTGCACCCGCCTTTAAACCTGCAACGATATCACCTTCACTATTACGAGCAGATAGCATTAAGATTAGAGGCTGCTGCTGACGATGCAACCAACGACAAAACTCAATGCCATCACCATCAGGCAAGTCTGCATCCAATACTACCAGTGTTGGTTGATGGCTTAAAAATACTTCCCTTGCTTGATAAATACTGGCAGCTTGATGAACACGGTATTCTAGCTGTTGCAAGTGCCAACCCAACAACGACCTCAGATGGGGATTCCCCTCAATGATTTCTATACAAACCGAACCCACGGCGGCAAGACCCCTTAGCGTCTGATGACTTTCAAAGTAACAAGCCCATCTCTAAGGTTTTGTAGCCTTTGTTACTTCAACTGCTATTAGCTTTACATTTCCTCATAAAAAACGTGGCAATATCTTTAATTTATGCCTTGCCGATAGGGGATTAGAAATATTATTAAATTTTTATTAAATTTCTCAGCAGTGTTGTTAGACGTATCAAAAATTCTTGTAGCTTAACATTCTGCTTTTAATGGGTGTAATGTGGGAATATCTATAACCAATCAGCAAAACGTTAATACAACAGCTTTTCAACCTGATGGTAAAAGTAGATTTCTCCGCAAAATTACTGCCCTCATCCAGGAATATAACACCAATACAATTGGGCCGTTGAATATGAAAATCAGACAAATAACTGAGCAGATAACTAGAATCGATGTTTTCTGGAATAGGATGAAAGTAGCTTGTAGCTGCTAGGGGTAGTACCCAAAGTAGATGTGTTGACTTTGAATTAATGCCAAAGTGAAATTACACTTCACATTTGAGCGTGAATCATTTACAATTCTCATTCCAAAGAGATTAATACAGCAGTTATGCTCCAAGACACACAAACCATCCGCTATTACCAAAGACTGACCGACGCCTTCGTCGAGTTATGGAATCGCGGTTATCGCACGGATGATATGCGGATGTATTTGGATGGATATCTAGCCGCACTGCGACATAGCAACGTTATTGAACCCTATCTGATTCATCGTCTAGAAGAGGAAGCCAGCCGCTACTTGTACGATGGGTCAAACTTTGCAGTGCCGCAACCACAGCCACAACCAGATTACTACTAAGTACCGTTTAGTTGGTCATTGATAGTAACCGTTAATTACCGCAGATGATTATAGCATATTATCTGTATTGGTCAACGGGTTGCCGTGGTGTGAGATTTTGGAGATATTGTATTGATTAAACGCATCCCCTCAGCCCTATATTGGTCTTGCCAATATAGGGCTGAGGGGATTGTTGACTAAAACCTATTAAAAAACCTTGAAAGGGAGATAAATAGTGTCTCTCCTCTCAAGGACATTAAAAATGGCATATAGCCTAGATAAAGAAGCGCAAATTGAGCGCATTCTCTCTAATTTGCTTAGAGAGATTAGGAAGCTAGTGCTACTTCTACCTTTTGCTGCAATTCACCTTTTTGGTAAAGTTCAATCAAGATATCAGAACCACCAACAAATTCACCATTGATATACACTTGGGGAATTGTCGGCCAGCTAGAGTATTCTTTAATTCCTTGACGGATTTCAGAGTCTGAGAGAACATCAACCGTCTCGAAGGGAACTCCCAAGGTATTGAGAATCTGCACAACATTGTTGGAGAAACCACATTGGGGCATTAACTTGTTTCCCTTCATAAAAACTAGAATTTTGTTCTGTTCTAGCAAGTTATCAATTTTCTCTTTGAGTTCTGGTGTCATGGTATTTGTGTTTCCTATGTTGCATTCAACGATGATGATTCAGGAGTTAAAAATTTTATAACTCCTAACTCCTAATACTCCTAACTTTAGGAACTTGCTGTAGCTTGCCAAGCTTCGGGAGTGTACGTTTTTACCGCCAAGGCATGAATCGCTTCAGTTGACATAGCTTGACCCAACGCACCATAAACTAACTGGTGCTGTTGCACTAGTCCTTTACCTGAAAAGTGCGATGAAACTACTGTCACTTGATAGTGGTCGCCGCCACCAGTCAAGTCTTGCACCTGAACCTGTGCGTCTGGCAGTTCCGCCTTGATCATTGCCTCAACCTGCTGCGGACTAATCATCGCAATTCCTGAAAAAACTTACTTTTCTATTATTAACAGATATGGAGTAAATGCCCGTGCCAACTTCAGGTTTTGGCAAGGCTGTAGATAAACCAGCCTCTGAGGTGTATTTTTGAGAACGCTCAGGTTTGGGCTGCGGCGGATAGCTCTATCCTAGCACTGGGGCGTTCTCAAGCGACTAGTTAGGGAGATAAGGGAGATGGGAAAAAGAGGCAACAAAAATTTAATTTATTTTTTTGGGGATGAGGAAGATGATGTACCACCTTCTCTGGGATAGGGAGAATCAACAAAACCCAACTCAAACAACTGTTTATAAGCTTTCTTGCCTAAATCTCGTGTCGGGTTTTGACTCTTAATTATTTGAACCAACAACGGCACAGCTAATTCTGGCTGATTTTGGGCGCGATGTACCAATGCTAGCTGAAAAGTGGCTTCATCCCGCTTTTGGGCTGTTAATAGAGCTTTTTGACGTTGAGAATCAGAAACTCTGTTGTCAATTCCCGAAAAGCTAGAATTTAACTCTTGATAAAAATTAGATAGCTGATTATAAACCTGACGTGCTTCTTGTAGCTTTTTAGCAGCTAAGGTGTAGTTTTGAGCAGAAACAGCTTGTTCTGCATCTTTTACTAAGCGATCGCCACCTGCAATGCTCAAAAGGCTGTTACTTTGGGTTATGGGGCGCAGATTATTAGGATCGTTGGGGTCAATTGGTTGTGGGCTATTAGTGCCTGGTGACTGTGATACCTGAGCATTCACAGGTGATAGCAGGCTGAGGACTGCTATGACTGATAAAAGGGTACGGTGCATCAAGGTAACAGCGGCAGCAGTGTTCATGGGATCAATTAGTGCGACAACTATATAAAAAGTTATGGAAACTTCGGGTATCTTAACTCTGTTTTGGTCTTGGACAAAGCAAAGTTACATCCTAAGTATCTCTGATTTAGGACTGAAAATCGCTTTAATAGAGTTCCCATTGCCCTTGTATAGTAACTAACTTAAATCTTCGTGATGAGCGATACTACGGTGGGCTGGGTTAACACGTTAATTACTCTGATTTCCAATCATCGGTTTACTCGCAACTACCTTGTAACTATCTAACTGAAGTAGCAAAAATGTTTCTTCTAAAGCAATTCAGTAGTTTGCAGACAATTATTAGCTATTTACTCAAAAAAATGCCAATTTGGCTAAATATCCTGTCAATAGGGAGTAATCTATATATGTATACATCCTCAAAGCTTGCAAAATAGCACTAAATCTTTAATGGCTTAATTCAGGATGGATATAGCTAGTTAGCAATTAGTGTCAAACATTGAAAACGTGCAGTTTCTTAATCATGCACGGTCAGGGTTTAAGAGGCAGTATTGGAACTTTTGCCTTTTGACAAGATCAAGAGTTAGTAATTTCTGCAAATGCGTGATTAGTAATTTTTGTTTCTTGATGACTTAATTGTTGCAGTGCCTTTCCTAAATCAGTTGTGATGCTTTTGGCATCGTGTTTTATACAACCACTCATGTAATCCGCTACTCTGATTGGGGAGCCAATGTCAATACTGACATCTGTACCCCAATTTGGATAAGGTTGGCTGTAATTAACACCTATGGGTATAATTTTCACTCCCAGCCCAGAATGACTAGATTCAGCACTTAAAGCAAGACGAGCAATTCCCGGCTTTAACTGGTGAACTTGGCCATCACGAAAAATATTACCTTCTGGAAAGATAACCAGGGTTTTTTCCTGCTGAAGTAGCTCAACTCCATGTCGCAGTGTGCGGATTGACGGATGCTTAGAATTTACAGGAAACCCCCCCAAACGTTTAACAAACCAGCCTTGCAAACCTTGGCATTCGTCAATTGTCACCATAAACCGCAGGTCTTGTTCTCTCCGACAATCAGCAGTAGCGTAGGGTACAAGTAATGCATCCCAACGCGCCCGATGTGTAGGCGCAAGAATCACAGGCCCAGTTGTAGGGATATTTTTTTGTCCGGTTATTCTAATTTGTCCAAAGAATAATGGTAATAGGCAGTGACGGCCTAATAAATATGCCAGAGGACTTAACCAAGGAGAAACCCTTGAAGTAGTACCAGCTACCTGATGATTTGCTGGTGGGCGCTGGCAGGGATCGGATGAAGAGTAAAATTCCATCATGACGGATGCAGCTGATTGACGGGTAAAAATTTAACGAAAAGCCTGATTAGTTACACCGTAGATTCTCTTGCGTGACTTGTGTCGTACTAGATGGACAGTTTTACCTCTGTCCGTTAGTTTACCTTACGCCGCCTAGTAGCAAACCAAGCCTGTAATTGTTGACGACAAGCTGACTCTAGAATGCCTCCAATGACTTGGAGACGGTGATTAGAAGCAGCACTATCGGGTATGTTAATAACTGTACGTATTGCGCCAGTTTTTGTATCGTCTACTCCATATACAAGTTGTCCGACACGCGCTTGCAAAATAGCACCTGCACACATCGGACACGGTTCAAGAGTTACGTAGAGGGTACATTCATTAAGATGCCAATTTTGTAAAGTTGTTGCAGCTGTCTTGAGAGCGAGAATTTCCGCATGGGCGGTAGGGTCTTTGTCGCGTTCTTTTCTGTTTTCTCCTTGTGCCAGCAATTTGCCTGTTGAATCAATGATAACAGCACCTACGGGAACCTCACCTGCATCACCGGCTGCTTTTGCTAATTCTAAGGCACAATTCATCCATTGTTGATGTATAAGATATTCTGTGTATTTAGTTAGCATATTCTTATCAATATAAAAATTTTAAAATTATGCTCGCCTTTGGACGGGCAAGATAATCTAACAAGAAATGGGTAGTTAGAAACCGCGTCTAGACAAACAAAACCCACAGAAGTGGGTTAAAAAGCCTTAATTTCCCGTTAGTTCGAGGAGGCAGTCTACCCTATGGATTGGCCAATGGGTACGTTTGTATAGCCGCGTTCGCGTAGCGTGCCGGAGGCTCTATTCCATTCGCTTTGGCTTAAGTTAATACCAATGCACTGCTGCTGTGTGCCCCTACGGTTGGGGCTAATTTGATTTCTAAATAGCGACTTGGGCCAAAAGAGGATCGAGTTGGCTTCGTGTGTCTAGCTGATAGAGGTCATCGCAGCCGCCAATGTGCTGGTTATTAATGAAAATTTGCGGTACGGTACGTTTTCCGTTAGCGCGTTCTGCCATTTTAGCTCTGGCTGCTTCGTCGCCGTCGATTTTATATTCGGTAAAATTTACGCCTTTCCACCACAGCAGTATTTTGGCACGAATGCAGTAAGGACAGGTTTGCCAGGTGTAAAGTTCGACGTTGGCTTTGACTCGCTCTGGATGGCGATTTAATAGGGGATTAAGAAAGTCCAGCATATTTTTTAAGCAAGGTTTTAACTATGTCTCTAGCCTAGATCATTGCTTACCGCATCGGCGCTGGAACCCACTTTTGGAAACCTTCTAAATGATTCCAGTAAGACAAATATCCAGTCAATGCCCAAATTAGAGCGGCTACTATTAGCACTGCTACGCCAATTAACCGCCAGGTTCGGTTGGGTTTCCAGTAAAGGGTTGGCGCTGCAAAAATACCACCTAAACCAGTTAAAATAAAGCCGATTCCCGATAGAAGCGGTTGCTTTGTCATATTCAAGTTGATGATCCGGATACCCACTATGATCGCAACTGCACCAGCAAAGAAGCCGTAAATTGCTATTGTCAATAAATCCCAACCTTGAGCAAGTGCGATCGCTGCTGCAACAAACAAGATTCCAAATAGGACACTTGTCTCACCAAAGGCAATGTTAAAGCTACCAATAACTGGCCAGGTAAAGCTCATGTGTAAACCAGTTGTGAGTGCGATCGCACCCGTAATTCCAAATCCCGGAATCCACTGTCTTTGATTAGAATTATCTATACCACGATACACATAGTCAGCTAGTAGAAATAACCCAGCTACCATATTGATCAACATGAGTGTGATGTAGTCGATAAACACGATTCACCTCTTATTTACTCTCAGCCTCGTTTTTCGATTTTGAGTGAATTTACCAGCTTTTTTTCCTTTATTATTTTATACCTAAAGATAAACACTGAAGAAAAGCAATGTTGTATACATAAACTGCTACCCATTTGTGCAAGTTCTTAACTTAGTTAGTTTTGAACACGCTTTATACTGGAGTAGTTAGGAGTAAAAAATGAGGATGTGTTAACTGGCACTTTTGTAACCAGTTAGCAGTAAAACTTAACTTTCTTCCACGTGTATCCGCCCTTTGGTAGACTTGAAAACTGAAATGGCCAGATAAAGCGGCGGAAATTCAAGCAGTTGAGAGGGCAGACTCTGTGGAAAATACACTTGGGTTAGAGATTATTGAAGTAGTAGAGCAAGCCGCGATCGCTTCCTCGAAATGGATGGGCAAAGGCGAAAAAGACATTGCTGACCAAGTAGCAGTGGAAGCTATGCGGGAGCGGATGAATAAAATCTATATGCGCGGTCGCATTGTGATTGGGGAAGGTGAACGCGACAACGCACCTATGTTATACATCGGGGAAGAAGTTGGTATTTGTACTCAACCAAATGCCGAAGCTCTCTGTAACCCTGATGAACTAGTTGAAATTGACATCGCCGTTGACCCCTGTGAAGGTACGAACTTGGTAGCTTATGGACAACCTGGTTCGATGGCTGTGTTGGCAATTTCTGAAAAGGGTGGATTATTTGCTGCTCCTGACTTTTACATGAAGAAGTTAGCAGCACCTCCCGCAGCTAAGGGCAAGGTAGACATCAACAAGTCAGCAACAGAAAACCTGAAGATTCTCGCTGAGTGTCTAGAGCGTTCTATTGAAGAACTTGTGATCGTAGTCATGAAGCGCGAACGCCACAACGATTTAATTAAAGAAATCCGTGAGGCTGGAGCGAGAGTCGCCCTAATTTCAGACGGTGATGTGGGTGCAGCTGTAAGCTGCGGTTTTGCTGGAACTAATATCCACGCGCTGATGGGTATTGGTGCGGCTCCTGAAGGTGTAATCTCAGCAGCAGCAATGCGTGCTTTGGGTGGACACTTCCAAGGTCAACTGATTTACGATCCAGCAGTCGTAAAAACAGGTCTGATTGGAGAAAGCAGAGAAGCCAACATCGATCGCTTAAAGTCTATGAATATCAATGACCCCGATAAGGTCTATGATGCTCATGAATTGGCATCTGGTCAAACTGTTCTGTTCGCTGCTTGCGGTATTACCAGTGGTAATCTGATGAATGGTGTACGTTTCTTCCACGGCGGAGCCAGAACTCAAAGCTTGGTAATTTCCAACCAGTCGAAAACTGCTCGATTTGTTGATACAATTCACATGTTTGGTGAACCTAAGACTCTCCAACTGAACTAATTTTTAGGGAATGGGGAATGGTAAAAGTAGGGGCGAAGCATTTGGAGATAAATCTTTCTATATAAGGGAAAAATAGTCAACCAAATGCTTCACCTTTGCAGTAGTTAGTAGTTAGTAGTTAGTGATTAATAGTTGTTTGTTGCTGGGGATAACTACCAACCAATAAACAAAAATTCCCCATTCCCTATTCTCACTCAATGCCCTATTTTCAACTACCAACTAGTAACTACGATTTAGCAAATGAATATAGCAGTGGTGGGGTTAAGCCATAAAACAGCCCCAGTAGAAGTCCGGGAAAAACTGAGCATTCCAGAACCACAAATTGAAAGTGCGATCGCTCAACTGGCCAGCTATCCTCATATTGATGAAGTTGCAATTCTTAGCACTTGTAACCGTCTAGAAATTTATATTGTTACCAGTGAAGCAGACCAAGGTATCCGAGAAATAACTCAGTTTCTTGCGGAATACAGTAAATTGCCCGTTCTTTCTCTGCGACAGCACCTATTTATGTTGCTACATGATGATGCAGTCATGCACGTTATGCGAGTAGCAGGTGGTTTAGATAGTCTGGTACTCGGAGAAGGTCAAATTCTGGCTCAGGTGAAAACAACTCACAAACTGGGACAGCAATATAGCGGTATAAAAACCATTTTGAATCGATTATTTAAACAAGCGCTGACAGCAGGTAAGCGGGTTAGGACTGAAACTAGTATTGGTACTGGCGCTGTCTCTATTAGTTCGGCAGCTGTGGAATTAGCACAGATAAAAGTGGCAAATTTAGCCGCTTGTCGAGTGGTAATTCTGGGTGCTGGCAAAATGTCACGCCTGCTGGTGCAACATCTAATTTCTAAAGGTGCTGTGGAAATTAGTATTGTAAATCGCTCTCGTGAACGTGCCGAGGAATTAGCAAAGCTGTTCCCTCAACAACCGATCAAAATTCATCCACTATCGGAAATGATGAACGTAATTGCCGATAGTGATTTGGTGTTTACAAGTACTTCGGCAACAGAGCCAATACTTGACCGTGCCAAATTGGAAATGGTTTTAGAAGTTCAGCGCTCTTTAATGTTATTTGATATTTCTGTGCCGCGTAATGTTCATGCGGATGTAAATGAATTGGAAAATGTGCAAGCGTTTAATGTGGATGATTTGAAGGCTGTAGTAGCGCAAAACTACGAAAGCCGTCGCAAGATTGCACAGGAAGCAGAGAAACTTTTAGAAGAAGAAGTGGAAGCCTTTGATATTTGGTGGCGCAGTTTAGAAACTGTTACCACTATTAGCTGTCTGCGAAATAAAGTCGAAACCATCCGCGAACAAGAGTTAGAAAAAGCTTTGTCGAGATTGGGTTCGGAATTCGCCGAAAAACATCAAGAGGTGATTGAAGCATTAACGCGGGGAATTGTCAATAAAATTTTACATGACCCGATGGTGCAATTGCGATCGCAGCAAGATGTTGAAGCTAGACGGCGCTGTATGCAAACTCTGCAAATGCTATTCAACCTGGATGCAGGGGAGCAGTTTAGTTAAATTTAACAACAAAATCCCCAACTTCTCAAAGAACTTGGGGATTTGAACTTTTTAATTAGATATCTATTTAATTAGAAGTTAGTTATACAACCAGAGCAATTTAAATCTTTATAGAACTATTGTGCCAAATCATCTATCGAACTGGGATTGTAATTATGAACTCTGTACCCTCTCCTGGTGATGAAATGCACTTTAGCGAGCCACCGTGTTTTTCAGTAATTATCTGGTAGCTAATTGACAATCCCATACCAGTACCTTTGCCAACTGGTTTTGTAGTGAAAAAGGGGTCAAATAGACGAGGCTGGATTGCTTCTGGAATGCCTGTGCCATTATCAGCAATATTAACAACTACATTTTCATTCACCTGGACTGAAGAAATACGAATTATCGGTTCTGGACAAAGCCCCTTTGCAAAAGCCTCTTCTAAAGCATCAATGCCATTTGCCAATATATTCATAAATACCTGATTTAATTGTCCTGCAAAGCACTGAATTTTAGGGATGTCACCATACTCTTTTATCACGGTAATTTGAGGACGAGCGCTTTGGGATTTGATCCGGTGTTGTAAAATCAACAGTGTGCTGTCAATCCCTTCATGAATATCAGCAGTTTTAAACTCGGCTTCATCCAAACGAGAGAAGATTCGTAAACTGAGGACAATTTCTCGAATGCGACTGGCTCCAACTTTCATGGAAGTCAACATTTTAGGCAAATCTTCTGTTAAATATTCAATATCAGCTTCTTCTTTAGCATTTTGAATTTCTGGTTCTGGATAGGGATAATGTTTTTGATAAAGTTGAAGTAACCCCAACAACTGTTGAGTGTAATCATCAGTGTACTTTAGATTGCCATAGATAAAATTAACTGGGTTGTTGATTTCATGAGCAATACCAGCAACCAACTGCCCCAAAGAAGACATTTTTTCATTTTGGATTAATTGGGATTGGGTAAGCCTAAGTTCTTGTAAAGTTTCCTTGAGAACGATATTTTTTTGTCGCATTGCTTGCGTTCGTTCTTCTATTTTCTCTTCTAATGTTTGGCTGTAAGACTCTAGCTTTTGATTCGTTTCATATTGCTCTGCCAACAATCGCTTTACCTGTTGAATTAATTGGTTAAAAGAAATGGCTAAAATCCCAATCTCATCTTCAGTATTTACGGGAGCTTGGAGATCAAAATTAGATTCTTGGGTAACTCGTTGTGCTACCTGTGTCACAGCTTTTAGGTGACGAGTAATTGTTCGCGCAATTAATAACCCAATAACTGCTACAATACTGCTTCCCAGCAAAAACAACAATCCCAAATATTTCCATAACTTTCGTTGTTCAACCTCTAGCAGTGAGATAGGATACAAAACTGTTGCTTTTAAAGACTGGCTTACTCCTGAAAATATGATAGTTTTAGCTAAATAGTTTTTGTTATCAATAGCGATTCGTTTAGGAGACAAATCAGGAGCAGGAAGTTGCCAATTTACACTCTTGCTTACTCTCAATAAGGTTTCAGCAAATACACGATTTTCTCTGTGGATGATCAGATGTTTAGAGGAACCAGCAGCAATCTTTTGTAGTAGACTGCCGTCTACTAAGTTGCCAATAATAATTCCTCCCAAGAGTCCTGCTGATGATTTGATTCCACTGGTTACTACTTCGAGAACTTGTTGCTCACCTTCACCTTTTACATCTACCAAATCGAATAAATACGCTCCTTTAATTGCAGTACTGGTAACTACCTTGTCTGAGAACTTGGCTTGATTCAAAGAATTATTTCGTAAATCTACAAGGATATTACCCTGAGTATCAATTACCTTAATCCAATCCAATTTCAAAATAGATTTAAGTGGTAGTAATGTTTGCAAAAGCAAACTTTGATCGCGCTGTTTTACAGCCTGACTCAGCATATCTCGATTAGCAATCAGTTCTATTTTAGTTTCTAGAGTTTGCTGTTCATACTGAAAATCCTGATAAACTCGTTCAGAAAAACTTTCGACCTCTTGGCGAAAATTCTGCTCCAAACTATCGGTAAACCAATTTCCTAGTACTACTAAGCCAAACAGGAATACGCTGAGACAAACTGCAAGTATCGGTAGAACAATTTTTTGGCTGAGTCTCAGCCCCCTGAAAAATCTCTGCATGGCATGTTCAATTTATTTGGCAGGGACAAAGCCATTATTTTGTAGTAGTTGTTCCCCTTCTTTGCTGAAGATAAAATCAATAAAATTCTGAGTAGCTGCTGAAGGTGCTTTGTTCCAGAGAATACCTATATGACGCACCATTTTATATTGCCCACTGCTAAAGTTTTGCGATTTGGGAGCAACACCATTGAGACTGAGGTGATTGACAGGTAATTGATTGATGAGAGAATAAGCCAAAGAAAAAGCACCGATGGAATTAGGAGTACTTTGTAAGGTTTCGATCAATTCACCCTCTTTGTTTAAAATCACGGCTTTATTTGTAGTCTTATCTCCTCCCAAATAATATTTTCGCAATAACTTTTTTGCTGATTCGTCTTCGGGCCTATCTAATACTACAATGTTTGCATCAGCGCCGCCTAATTCTCGCCAATTAGTGATATCACCTTTGTAAATTGCTTTTAATTGCTTGGTTGATAAGTTTTTAACACCTTTAACACTCTTGTGGTTGGCGACAATTAGCAAATCTTGTGCAAGTTCACGATATTCAATTTTACCGTTATTTTCTTCTGGTTTTAGTTGTTTACTGCTACCAGCAATATCAATAATATTGTTGTTTAGGGCTGCGATCGCACCTTCAGATTGGCTATTGGAGATAAACTCAATTTTGACAGTTTTATTTTGGGATTCATAGCCTTTTGCTAAAAGTTTTAAAACAGTTACTGTTGAACTAGAACTACCAATTTTGATGAGCTTTGGGCCTTGAGCATCAGTTTGGCTGGTAACTGGATTAGAATCTTTCAGTTCCGTTGTTTTAACTGAGTTGCAACTGCAAAGTCCAAGGAGGATGACACCGATGATCATTGACTCAGCAATCTTTTTCATAAATAAATATCCAAAACTCGATTTTGTGTCTAAGCTCTCATAGCTTAATATTCCCGAATAATCCTAAAATATAACTGCAATCAGCAAGGTACCCGACTGATTTGATAAATCGGGTATTTATGGCTTTCATAATAAAATATGTATGACAACCGCTTTTAGGGCGACTTGTAAAATCTCTTATTTTTTCTCAGCGTTCTCTGTGCCTCTGCGGTTTAAAAAATTAATTTATTTAACCACAGAGGCAAAAAGAACATATAACAAATCCGTAAAGAGAAATTTATTGTCCAAAACATTTGATAAATCATTTTCCCAAATAAGCTTCTAGAACTTTGGGATTGCTTTGAATTTCTGCGGGTGTACCATCAGCCAAATTCTGCCCTTCGGCAAGTACCCAAACACGATCGCACAAGGACATAATCACATCCATATTGTGTTCAATAATCAAAAAGGTCATTCCGTCTTGGCGGTTCCAAGTGATAATGCGATCGCAAATATCATCAATCAGTTTCGGATTTACCCCAGCAGCCGGTTCATCCAACAAAATTAACTTGGGATTAGTCATGAGCGCCCGTCCCATCTCCAGCAGCTTACGCTGTCCACCAGATAAGCAACCAGCATAATCGTGTGCTTTTTTTGCCAACCCTACGGATTCTAATAGGAACATTGCCCGTTCTTCGAGTTCCTTTTCTTCCTTAGCGACAACGTGCGGCTGCAATTGCACTTGCCAAAAATTTTCACCAGTTTGTTTTTGCGCCGCCAGCAGCATATTTTCTAACACCGACAACCGCGATAGAGTCCGTGCAACCTGAAAGGTGCGGATTACTCCCTGCTGGGCAATTTGATATGGTTGTAAACTGTGAATCGGTTCGCCGTCAAAAATCACTCGTCCCTTATCTGGGCGGATAAAATTTGACAGTAAGTTAAATAAAGTAGTTTTACCAGCACCATTGGGGCCAATCAAGCCTGTAATGCTGCCTTTAGCAACTTCGATTTTCGCCTCATTAACTGCTTTGACACCACCAAAACTTTTAGAAAGTCCAGTGGCTACCAAAAGGGGAAGTGGCGGTGACTGGTTATTTACCAAGAGTAAGTTCCTCCTTTTTCCCTAGAATACCTTGAGGTCGCCAAATCATCAGTATCATCAAAATTAATCCGATTATCATGATTCTAAATGCACCCAAACGTGCTTCATCAAGGGGGACGATTCTAGGTAAGACTTCTCGTGTTAGCGCATCGTAAGCAAAGAAAATTACCGCACCCAAGATTGTGCCAACGTTATTTCCAGAACCGCCTAAGATCACCATGATCCAAGTGTCAAAGGTGATCTGCGGTTGAAAATTATCAGGGTAAATGGCGCTGAGTTGCCAAGCAAAGAAAGCACCAGCGATACCTGCGATCGCACCCCCTAACATGAGAGATTGTAATTTATACCAAAAAACATTTTTTCCCAGCGCCTTGGGAATTTCTTCATCTTCACGGATGGCTTTGAGAATTCTACCCCAAGGCGATCGCACCAAAATTTCTAAGCGCCAGTATACAAGTGCTAAAACCAACAGCAACACCAGCATCAAACCCGCTTTTGGGTTGTAATTATACAGTCCAATTACCCCAGAAATATAAATTGCTGTTGCCAAAACTGCTAATATAATTCCCACAACCAAGCGCGACAAAAATTCTTGCTTGCTAGTTGTCCTTTTGCCTAAATCAGTAGTCCGAGATATTTGGGTAGTACGAATCCATTGCCATAACGTAAAAAAAGTTACAGCAGCTAGTAGCGTTAACAACCCAATCATCGCTAATTTGACAAACAAATTCAGCTCTGTGGATAAGGGTATCGGATAACTTTGTACACCAAATGCCCCAGAAACCCAAGTATCACCCACAGGTAATTCCTGATTATTTACCACCAAACGAATTAATTCGCCCGTACCAATGGTGACAATTCCTAGATAATCTTCCCGTAAGCGTAGAGTTGCAAAACCAATTATTAAACCCAACAAGGCGGCGACAATTGCCCCAGCCATTGCTGATATCAATAGGGGCACGCCCTTTAAACTTAACAATACGGTTGTATATGCTCCAAGGGTCATGAAAGCAATATGACCAAAGTTAATTAACCCTGTAAAGCCCCACTGTAAATTGAGTCCCAGTCCGAATAAAGCAAAAAGTGCTGTAGAAATTGCTAAGAAAATTAGATAGTCAACCATATTAAATAGTTATTTTGGCATTGGGAATTGGGAATTGGGAATTGGGAATTGGGAATTGGGAATTGGGAATTGTGCATTGGGAATTGGGCATTGGGAATTGGGAATTGTTATTTTCCTTGTCCCCCTTGTCTCCCCCTGCCTCCCCTGCCTCCCT
>NZ_JACKZS010000334.1 GCF_014222285.1 Nostoc sp. UCD121 | reverse complement strand
AAAAGGGCGGCTCATTGTTCTTTTAATTTATCGAGTTTGTTTTCTCTATTATATGCAGCTTCATATAAAATTGGTATAAGTCTGCAAGCTACTATAGATTTGTTGGAATTGAGTCAAAAAAGATTGGTTTTGACTAGCTTGAGCATTAGCAGGGAGGCTAGAAAAGGATATCAAAATTGCTGCGCCTGAGATTGCGATCAATCGGTTGGTATTCAAGATACAAGTCCTCCAGGGCTACTACAAAAGGTTTTTTAGTACAAAGAGATTTTACGGTCGCTTGCTTTTTTGCTAAATCAAAAGAAACAGCTTGAACCATTAATGTTTTAGGTGATTCTTCCTTATTTAATAAACTGGTGAAGAAGGGATCATCGAAAGGCAAAGCATTAGGCGGAAGGGTAGAAGCAGGGGAGCGAAAAAGCATGACATAAGCACCTGGGTCGGCGGATTCAGAGTTTATCCCCGGTTGCTCTAATCCACTCAATCGCTTATTTTGATATTTCAATGCTCTCAGGCTGGGGGAGCGCTTGATGGCATCCTCGCCCAATTCTATGTACACGCCACAGCCATTCTTCGCTTCGCTAATAAGCTTTTCGTATTGAGCTTGGTTGTATTGCCATACTTGAAAGCCGACTATTGACACGACACCTGCTAGTATTGCCAGCAATAGCTTCGTATGAATGACTGATGATAGAACTTTCATAATGGTTTTCCCTGTTTGATGCACTCGACATAATATTTAGAAAATTCTGCCACCCAGGTGAACTTGTCGCTGTGAATTTTCTTGAATTTATCTCGCGTGGCTTGTTCTTCTCTGCTATTGGCAACCAATGCCAGCAGGGGATATGAGGGATAATAGCGACAGCGCACATACTTGTTGTTGTAGTCGAGCAACCACAACGTATATAGCTGCTGAATATTAGGGACAAAGCTTTCGTTTTTATCGATAATTTCTCTAGGGATGCCCAGCAACTCAGAGAAACTATTAGCCGCGCCTGGGACAATACGCCCAATCAACCGCAATGGCATATTTTGTAATATTTGTTCTCCCGCCTCCGATTTGGCGATAGAAATGACATCCTGTGCCGCCAGAAACACCCGACAGCCTTGCTTTCGAGCCGTAGCACATTTCCGACCCGCAAGCCGCGACAATGCGGAAAATCCTAGCAATACGCTAGCCTCATCCATGAAAAATACACTATTGGGCGAGGAGAGGGATTGACGGGAGGCGGCGATATATGCACTCATCCCGAACACTTCTGCATCCTTGCCTGATTGCAGATTAGTCAGTGCAAAGGTAATCAACTGGCTATCTGCCTGGAAGGTTGAAGGCTTGCAGATAGCGCTACCAATGCTACTAGCCTGCCAGTACTGTAACCGCAAGCGGATGTAATTTAACGCTTTTTCTACATTGTCGTCCTCATAGCCTAAATAAATGTACGCAAGCGAGAAGAATTTCTCCATATCTGCCAATGTCGGGGTATTCGCCCACTCTGGGGTGTTTATCCCTGCTTTTCGCGCTAATTCAAATCGCTCCTTGATGTCAGCATCTTCGTAAAAGGCTTTTGTACCCAAAGGGATTACAGATTCTATTGTTTGTGATAGCAAGCCATCAAACTTTTGCGTTCCTAAAACTAATTGAAGTACGATTAAATTAATATCATTTCGATGGGCTTTTGTCCTTTCCTCCCACTGCGACTCAGGAATCTTTGATAGGTCTAGCGGTTGTACAAGATTGTTTGATTCCTTTGAGATATCAAAGTAAAATCCATTAAAGTAGGGCGTGAAGTCTCCAAAAGTTCCTGAACCATCATCATTGGGCAAGTCAATCATTAATACTGACATTCCCAACGCCAAGCATTGATAAATAATAGAGGCGATAATTACTGATTTCCCACTCCCAGTAGTGCCGATTACCATCATGTTTTTCGGCTTTGACAAATCGATATAGACTGACGATTGACCCTCATCAGCTACTAATTCAAAGCCTTGTTTATCGCCGTGCGCTGTTTGCACAACTGGCGTTAAACCAATTACTTCACTAGCAAAGAAAGTGGCGCGTCTGTTGAAAGGAAAAGTCAGTTGTGGTCGTTGTCTCAACAGCAAAGTGTCAAGCCAGATTGACCATGTATATTGCATTTCTCTAATCAACTCGGCAGGCTGATTGATATACCCTGAAATCAGCCTGCAAGCATCATCGATTTCGGAAGGAGAATTGCGATAAACAAGGATTATGACAGCTACATTTTCCGGGACATCACCCGTGTATAGCTGCTTCTGAGCATCGACTGACCGCTCCGTATTAATTTGCGCTCCTATGTCAATAGTCTTTTTGCTGGCGATCGCCTCGGCATTTATTGACCGCCTCGTAATTAATTGTTGGGTAAGCCTAACCATTTTCTGATCGGCTGGGCTAATCTCTGTTATTATCTCAACATCATAAATAACCTCGCGTGAGAATACGTCCCATAAAAAGCGTACTTGCTGATAGGTTGAAGCAAATACCTCTGGTTTTTGAGCAAGCGTCATTACGCCGATATACTTCTTTTTGTCAGTACTCTGGTGGGGCAAACATACCCAGCGTCTGTCCGCGTAGGGTATGCCGTTATTCAAAAGTACGGATGTCGCGTGCAATTGGTCGTTATACCGCGATGGGTTGGGCGTGGCTTCGTTAATCTCCTCCCTTAATTCACCAGTATCATAAACCAAGGTATGGGGCACTTTTACAGCCTTCGCACCCATTCTATAAATTAGGTCGCCCCACAATTGCTTGTCTGATTTGGGCGAGGGAAATAAACCCATTTCCGATAGTATTTGTTGATGGCGCAAAGAGACAATTATCGCTTTTTCAAGAACTTGAATTAAGTTTTGAAGAGTGAGTTCGGTCGCGCCTGTTGGGGTGAATTTGCGCTGTAAAAAGTTCGCCAGCTTAACTATTGCTCTATCTACCGCGTCACCACCTTCCGTTCCTCCTGGGCGGACAGTAAAAGTCGTGTAAATACTGAGCTTGATATCCTTGCGCTGATGGTTACGTGTCAGTTCCTGCATTCGGGCAACTTGCCCCCAATCAAGAAACTCACTCTCAGGAGATACAGGGCTAGCTAGCCTCTGGCGATAGCTTTCAATCACTTTGTCTTCATCGCAAAACGAAGACCAACGAAAGGTGAATTTCTCACCCTCGGAGAACTCTTTACAGCCGTTTTCAAAAGCCTTGGCCATCGCCTCTAGTCTCTCTGATGAATTAAACAGTGGGTGAAAGCCAGTGCATTCATATCCGAATACTAATTGCAGCGTGTTGTTAGTGTCGCTTACTTGTTTTTTACTCAACAAGTAAGCTCCGATTTGATAGTTCCCCTTTTTGAGTTTTACTAAAGTTGCTAAGTCTAAAAAGTCTTCAAAGGGTACTATTTTTTGATTACGAATGCTGCTTTTTACCATAGTTTAGGCATCCCCTTTGAACCCGCCCTTTTTTTGTTTTGGGGCGAAGAATATCTGACATAGCCACGAGTGAAAACTGGAACGCTTGGGAACACTCTTGACCAGAACAAGTAAGGACGTTTGCCAGATAAAACTATCACCGTAGCACTCAACCAAACACCAGCCAGCAGTCCCCAAACTATTCCTGCCCCAAACATAATCGCTATGATGAAGCCCATGCCAAACATAAATAAGGCAACTGCAAATTGAAATCCAGTGAAAATACCGATTGAGGCATTTTGTCCGAGTGATTGGTTTACGCGCTTGAGGGGTGATTTGTTGTACTCGCTCATCACTAACAAGCGGCTGTAACGCCGTTAAATAAGATACTTTGAGCAATCCAAAGCACCAGGATTATGAAAAACACGCCTACGGGCTGTTGAACCATCTGCGTTACCTCTTGCCCCTCTCCTATCCCGTTGGCCACCTTAAGCCCAGAAGCCACAAAGTATACAAACAAAAGCACTGTGATGGTTGCATTTATAACTGCCGGAAGTGCTTTAATGGCCGTAGTTGCCGCCGCCGCACCACCCCCACCAATACCTCCAGCGCCGCCGAACATACAAGTCATTGCTGTCTGAGCCGAATCGAATAAGCCCCACCCATAAGAGGGCATTGACTGCATGACAATGATTGTCGCCGTACCTGCCGCGTAAATGTGATGCTGATACTTGCGCCCAATCGCCGCGCTAGCCTTAGCCAGAACTTGAGATTGTGTTCTTCGCACAGAATTATTAGATGTCAAGGCAATTACTCCTTTTTTCATTGTTCTAGGAAAAATCTAAAAATCATCAAGCCCCGTTGGGGCGGGGTGTAGGGTGTGGGAAGAAATAGCCCCAACAACCTTTTGTGTTTAAGTCCTGCATTTTAAGGCAATTGCATTGGTCGGGCTTTTAAAGCTACGTCCAATGCCGTCCTCACTACAACCCCCTACCCCTTTTTCTTGACCTTATTACCGAAGTTGGAAGTAAGAAAAACAAAAAATCTACTTCCAACTTCCCACTTCTGACTTGTTTAATGCTCGTTGTTGAAATTCACTTTCTATGTCAGCTAAAGTATGTTCCCTAGCTAGTGAGCGAATTTCCTGAAGTACTGTAATGTGACACTCGTATAGCTTTGCATAGCCATCTAGACCACCTGTTTTTTTGTTGGTGAATTTCTGGAACTCTGGCAAGTACTTCCGAGCTATGTTCAAATACGCTTGTAGTTGTCTTGCAGAAACCTTTGGCTTTAACATCGCCGCAACTTCTGGTCTTGTTAGTTCTTCATTTTGCCAGGTAAACCTCCCTATCCCCATGACTCTGAGAACTTCTTGGAACTTCTAACTACATATAAAAATACCCGCCTTTTTCGTGGCGGGCAAGTCGCAAATGCAACTACAAGAGAAAAATTTTGTTCAAAGACAAGAATTTAGCTTCTTACCCTGACTTGCCCATTTTTCATCTAGAAGGCTGCAAGCTACGTGAACAACGTTTTGAGGGTTTCGCTTAAATCTTCCTTTCATTCCCCAGCAGCGAACAGTGTAATCACTTTCGTATCCTAATACGAACGCCATCTCTTGATAAGTTAATTTCCACTTCTTCTTAAACTCTATTGGGTGCATAGTATTTATTTGATACTTGCATAAGGAACTTATTTAATATTTATAACATAATTAATTAGTCAAATCTTTATAATTTTGTGTCAAAGGATAAATAATCTTCTTATATTTATTTATCTTAATATC
>NZ_JACKZS010000333.1 GCF_014222285.1 Nostoc sp. UCD121 | reverse complement strand
ACCCTTATTTGCAGAGAATGTGGTTTCAAAATCGCCTTGTTTGCGGTTTGAAGCGTTTATGTTTGCAGTTCGCTACACCTATCTGTGCAACTTCAGGAGATCGCTTTAAGATTGCCCCATCGCCGCAGTTATTCAACATCATTGCAATGGCTTATCAGGAGTAATGCCAATGACGCAAACAAGAATTGTTCTTAATCCCAAGTACAAACCCAAAGCCGAAGAAATCTTAGAAGCGACTGGAATCGATAACCTCTCTCAACTGTTTACCTTGCTGCTAGTCAATTACGGTGATTGTTTAGTTAACTGCTTAAAGCACTCACACCAACTACCTATACAGTCATCTCTAGTAGCTCAAACGCCTACACAAAACCCTCTTCAGCCACCATCTATCAAACCTCAGCCATCACCACAAGCTAAGAAATTTGCCCCAATGGGGAGCTTTTAAGCAATGAAATACAAAACACTTGGATTCTCTGTTGCTGCCCTTGGCTTTCTAGCCCTTGGCTATTTCGGAGTCCAGTACTTCGGACGTAACAATATGTTCACCATTGCCGCAGCTGTCGGGGGTGGAGGTGCAATCAGCTATGTACTTCAGAAACCGAGTCAGCCAGAAGCGCCAACCGCACCGATAAAAGCTCAAAGAAAAGGAAAGAAGTCATGAGCGACCAAGAAACCATGCAGACACAGCCATCACTAACAACAACCGAAATCATGACCATCATCCTGGGTTGCGAACAGACTCTCAGGTTCGTGCAAGCATCTCCCAATTACAAACAAATCGAAGCCTCCGAAAGGTTCAGTACATCGAATGACCTAAAAATAGGTGATGCAGTGCAAGCCTTGATGGAGATTCACGAAGCGATTCTAAATATCGAGTTTTATTCCCAAGTTGAGGGACAAACTTATGCTTTCAATGACAGCCTTACAGCGTAACCACCTGTATCAATTTCGTGGTCAACAACTGCGCTACAGCCATCAGTCTAATTGTCGAGTCAATGCACCTTTCATATTCAATGACTCGAAAGGCAGGCGAAGAGAATTAAGTCAAAACCAAGTGCAGAGGGAGGTTTTTGAACTTGTTGAGTTTTGTGAGAACTGATGATGAAGCGATTGCACCGACGACCAATCATTGCAATCGCCCCACTCCGGGACGTATCTCTCGCCGCAAAACGAAAAGTACACAAGGATTCTAACAAATGGCACTTAATTACAAAAATCCCAACGATTGGGGCAAATCACCTCTGACTGACCGCGCTTTGAGATTAGAGCAATTCAAAGCAGAAAATCCTGAACAATGGTCAGCAATGATTTCGGCGGATATTCAGGCGCTTGACACACCAATATTCGAGAGTGAAGATTACCCACCCTTCACTGGAACTGAATTCTTGGCAACTCATTCAACCATTGATGACCATCCATACTCTGCTGCATTTGGTCAATTCTTGGGTAATGGGATTGACGCGGACATTGCAAATACTTTGGCATTTGGCTCTAAGCGATTTGATTTAATTTCTGAAGATTTTGACGACCCGATAAGGCAACTGGCAACGAGAATCTATAGCCGATTTGAAGAGATGGGTTACTGGAGTAAAGTACCAGAATCTAACGATGATATCAACTACGACCACATACCTTATTAGGAGAATAACGCAATGGACTTTGCAATACGTAATCCGGTAGTTGGTCATAGTTCCCACATTGACGAGAAGGCGCAATCTTGGGGAGGGTTTGAGTCTGATATTCTGGGCTATCTTTCGGATATAAACAAGCTCGAACAGTTTGCCGACTATGCCAATAATGCCCAAGAATTATCTGACCGATTAGAACCTTTCTTAGACAACGCCAAGGTCGTCTTTGAAGCGATGGAGAAGTTAACAAAAGGTCAGGTGACTTGGACAGAACTTCGTAAACAATACGGCTCTCATGTTGCGGGTGCAATTGGTAAAATCCGTAAACTCAATTCGGAATTTGATTCAGAGATGAGTAAGATAGATGCCCAAGATAGAGCCGACTTGTTGCGGATTGACCAGAAACGTAAACACGCTTTAACTGAAGTTGCAGCCCAATTGCATCAAGATTTACAAGCTGAACTTTGGCGGCATGAAAACAAAATCAGCAGCATAGAAAATAAGCAAGTTGTGCAAGCTGAAAGACAGGCAATCACTACGGGATTAAGAGAGAAACGACAACAACTTTTAGCCCGTGCGCGGTACGGCTCAAGGGCATTAGAACCCAATCAAACACCCCAAGAAGTAATACCAGTTACTAGCCAAAATCATGCACCTGCGTCTAGTGTTTCTGCAACGGGAACAGTTCGCGGTTGGGGTGCGATGTTAGGTAACTTGTGGCAGAAGTTAGGCGATAGATAACTATTAGTTGAAAGGTTAAGGCTGATGCTAGTAAGGAAACGAAATGAAGATCCTCATAGCGTCAGCCCTTTTTCATTTGAAGGGCTGGCACAGACTCCACAACAACAGAAAATTGAGCAACCATCACAACCGCAACCGTTACCAGAAAACAATCGAGGTAGAACATTTAGACGTGCTGGTAATGCCTGTGAAATTGTCGCTGGCAGTTGTTTAAACAGTGCAGTTATTTTCACCTTTCACCTATTGCAAGTTCACCCAGTTGGAATGTTCTTGGCTGTGGGAACTGCACACCTGTATTTTACTGCCACTGCAACGGGTGAAGGCTTTAATAATTTCGTCACTAATTTAATGACTGGTTGCAGTGCATCACTGGCGTTATTATGTGCGCTTTCTGACCCGATTAGTGAGTGGAATGAAGCTCGGACTTCCACACAAACAGCTAATACTTCAATTGAGTCGGTTTATAAGCCAAAAACTGCTGAATCTTCAAGTTGGATGGATGGTGCAGGAGTGGGCATATTTCTAGCGATATTAATGATTTTTCTATTTGGTGGTAGGAGAGGTAAATGAATTATTTATCTGAGAAACATAAAACTTTATCCGAGTCGCAACAATCGGGTTTAATGAAGTGGTTCGGACAGTTACCGATGGATAAAAAAGCTGTTGCAATTGGGTTGAGTTTGACTGTGGGTATTAGTTCGGCTGCGATGGCGTGGCAGGGAACTAGCAGCGATCGGATCTACTTCTGCATCAAAACCCCTTTGAAAACATTGACCTGCTCAGACAAGAATGGACGACCTTTCAGGATGACCCCATTTTATTGGTCACAGTGGAAGAGTGATGGAATGCCGCGCCAAGTAGTGCGTGACCCAGCTATGGGGGTTAATGGGCTGGTGAAGGCAACTAACCCATACAAGCCGTTTTGGGGTTTTGGTGGATTCCTGGGGTTTGCGCTTGCTGGGTGGATGCTGCGACACTGCCAGTCGGAGGAGAAACAGAGAGCCGTATTTGAGGACATCGCCCAAAAACGGGATGCTGCAAAAGCAGAGATGGCTGCACGTTCCGAGCTACTAGAGAGTTACCGAGACGTTGCGATCGCAGAAGTTCAACTACAAGCTGACTTGGATCTAATCGCCAACGATCGCACAGTAGACATCCAAAAAGCCGAGATTTACGCCCACACCGAGATTGAAGTCACCCAAATGGAGGCAACTGATGCACTTTTCGAGGCGCAAACGGCGGGGATGACCGAAGAACAGAAAGCAGATTACATTAAGCAACTGCGTGAGATGAAAACGCCCTATCTACAAGGTAGCCAGACTTTACAGGGGACGATTGACCCCAACGATAAGGTTACTGGAGCAGACAACCAAGCGATCGCATCACAGGACAATAAAACGGCATGGGTGCAAAACTTAGTCAAACAAACTGCTCTTATCTGGGGCAACCAAGGGGGCGGTAAATCATGGCTAGCCCGTTATGTAATCCAACTCAAAAAACGAGCCGGCTACCGTGTGATTGTCCTTGACCCCGACTCGAACCGTAGTGAATGGCGAGGAGTTGAAAGTTATCACTCCTGGGATGAGATAGAGCAGCAGATCCGCAATTACTTAAAAGAACTGGAATCGAGGTTAAAAACTTTCAATGATTCCTCAATGAGTGAGGAGCAATGGCGGCAGAAACTTTGGGCATCAGGTAAAGCTTTGTCTTTAATCTGTGAGGAGGCCACCACATACGGCGACTTCATTAAAGATGCTGAACTGTTAGAGAAATTCGGGAAGCTGGCATTAACTAAAAGCCGTAAACAAGAGATGCCCCTAACGGTGGTTGCTCACAACAATACCCAGACTTGTTTGTTTGGCATTAAGGGATTACATAATCTTGTTTCTAAGATGCTGCAAGTTGAATGTTTGGCAGAAGTAGATTCAGTTACACTACAGCCTTCATCAACGGGTAAAGCAAAGGTAAAACTCGACAGTTCCAACGAATGGCTTGATGTGAATCTGCCCAAAATGACAGCGAAAATATCTGACTTTAGCGACGCTCTCCCAGCAGAATCTAATCCCAATCCCCCCATCGATAAAGCCACTTTAGAGCGCATTTATGAACTGGAATTAAATCTTGGTAACAAAGGAGATAATACACAAATTGATCAGAATAAATTATCACTAATGGCGCAAAAGCTGTATGAATATCTCACCAGAACTGAACGAATTGAAGCTGATGTAAGAGAGTTTAAGGGCAACTTTAAAGTACAGGGTGAGAGATTCACTGTAGAGCAAATAAAGGGCTGGATGTACGAAATTGTGGGGGCAGGTTTGGCGGACTGGATAGCCGAGGGTGTTATCAAGCTCAATCAAATTTGACTGCACTTTGTGTCTGGTGTCTAGCCCCAAAAACGCCCTTTTTTAGCGGACACAGGACACCAGACACCACAGACACCAAAGCTCAAAACCCTTGTATAGCCTAGACACCAGCAGACACCAGCCTAGACACCACCCAGACACCCAGTGTCTACTACGTGTCCGCTAGACACCAATAATAAATAACCGAATAAACAGTCATTTTTTATTAGAGGATTAATCAAATCATGCTGAAAATAGTAATTGTTGAACCAGAAACATTCACGCTCTTGGGCATCAAAGGTGCTATTTCACAATCTCCAGATATAGAAGTAACTGGTGATGCCACCAGTGGAAAGCTAGGGTTTCAGTTAATTGAACAGACCAACCCTGATGTTGTGTTAGTTGATTTATTATTACCCGACATGAGTGGTTTAGAACTGACTAGCTCAATCAAAAGGAAAACTAATAGTAAAGTGGTGATTTTTACTAA
>NZ_JACKZS010000332.1 GCF_014222285.1 Nostoc sp. UCD121 | reverse complement strand
ATATTTGTTAGTTTTTGGTTATATTAAAAAGGTGAAGTAATTTATGTCATCAATAGTAATTAATGCTAGAACTCTTACTCAACCATTAACTGGAATACAACGCTATGCTTATGAGGTTATTAAGCGATTCCCAAGACTTAAATTAGTTGCTCCTGGTCAACCAATCTCAGCTTTTAATGATATTAATTTACAGCACTTTCTTGTCGTAAACCAATTTTTGGGAGGACACCTATGGGAGCAATTAGTTTTACCAACTATGATTTCCAACAAAGATTTGTTATGGTCTCCAGGTGGATTAGGAGCTATTTGTGTTTCTAAACAAGTTTTAACTATTCATGATGTGGCTTCTTTTGAATATCCTCAATGGTATAGTAAAAAATATACCCTGTTATACAATACTGTCTGGCCTAAATTGATACCTAAATTACCTCGAATATTAACAGTTTCAGAATTTTCTAAAGAACGTATTTCATCAATCCTTAAAGTACCTAAAGAAAAAATTTTTGTAACTCCTCATGGAATTGACACTCGATTTTCGCCTCAATCGCAAGAAGTGATAAAAGATAAGCTGCAAAGACTAGGTGTTAACCAACCGTATATCTTAGCGCTTTCTGCTATATCACCAAGGAAAAATTTTCAGCGACTGTATGAAGCTTGGAAAATTCTATGCTCACGCTTAAGTGATGTTTGGTTAGTAGTTGTTGGAGAGCAGGGTCTTGCTTTCTCAGGCAAGATTTCTCAAGAGGAAATGCCACCACGGACTCTTTACCTTGGTCGTGTTGATGATATGTATTTACCTGCTTTATACAGTGGGGCACTTACGTTCGTATATCCCTCACTTTATGAAGGATTTGGTATTCCACCTTTGGAAGCAATGGCTTGTGGAACTCCTGTCGTTACCTCTAATTTGACTGCTCTACCAGAAGTAGTAGGTGAGGCAGCTATCATTATTAATCCATACGATATAGAAGAAATTGCTTGGGGCATTCAAAAGATAGTAGAAAGCAGCACAATGCAAGAGTCTCTGCGTATAAAAGGATTGAAGCGAGTCCAGTCATTTACGTGGGAGCATACTAGTACTCTAACCTGGAAGGCTCTCCAAGATATTGCTTAAATGCAGCATTCATTCGGGAGCAATGCTAAAAAGTATGATAGATTGTCAAAATTTTTCTAGCAATTGAAAGTAAATATAACCTAAATGTTTATTAAAAAAGTTTTGCTTTATATGATCACGCAGTCTGAGCTTGGGGGTGCCCAATCTAATATTATTGACTTGATTAAGGGCTTTAAACAAGACTACGATGTACATCTTGCAACTAGAGTTGAAGGTCCATTGACCGAATCTGTAAAGGCAATTAATGTACCTGTACATTTGTTTCCAAACCTAGTTCGTCCTATTAATCTGTTAAATGACTATCGTGCTATCCAGGAATGCTTATCATTAATTCATGTAATTAAACCAGATATAGTTCATGCTCATAGCAGTAAAGCAGGATTGGTTGCCCGTCTTGCAAGTTGTAAATATCAGGTTCCTGTAGTTTTTACTGCTCACGGTTGGGGATTTAGTTCTGGAAATCCTCTCATTCGTAGATGGATTGCTTTACTTAGTGAAAAGTTGGCTGCTCCCCTAGCAAAAAAGATAATTTGTGTTAGTGAAAGCGATCGCCAGTTAGCCCTAAGTCTTGGTGTTGGTAATCAAAACTCGTTAGTTACTGTTCGTTATGGAATCAGCAATATTAATACTCCTATTCCGATAGCTAATCCTGCTAAAGATTTACCCAGATTAATTATGGTGGCACGTTTTAACGAACAGAAAGACCAATATACTTTACTAAAAGCAATCGCTCAACTATCAAACTATCCTATTCATCTTGATTTAGTTGGTAGTGGTTCATCATTAGAAGCCTGTAAAACTTTAGCGCAATCGTTAGGAATTGCGGATCAGGTTTCTTTTTTGGGCGATCGTACAGATGTTCCTAACTTGTTAGCCCAGTCTCAAATCTTTATCCTTAGTACACACTATGAAGGTTTACCCATCAGTATTTTGGAAGCTATGCGTGCTGGTTTACCGATTATCGCTACTAGTGTCAATGGTATTCCTGAAGAAGTTGTTCACGGTAAAACAGGCTTCCTAGTACCACGTCAAGATGTACAAGCACTTGCTGATGCACTGAAAACCCTTATTCAATCTCCTGAAACTCGTCAAAGAATGGGTGAAGCGGGTAGACAAAAATTTTTGCAGGAATTTACGGTTGAGCAGATGATAAATGAAACTAGAACCATATATGAACAAGTTTTAGAAAAAGAATACTCACAAAAAAGTATCTTACAAAAGCTACTCCGAATTTAGTCTAGGATTCAAACTAGATCCAGTTCTTCCAAAGAAAATCCACAAAAACGATCGCCCACAATCTCGCAACACCCGCACCAATGATTCTGATGGCTGATTTTGAGACGCTACAGCCACAGGTGTAACCACAGTTCCCTGGCTACCCAAAACTATGGTTGCGATCGCTCTTGCCCGCCTCAAATGATAATCTGACGTAATCAAATAAATATGCTGTAACCTCTGGTGAGCAAAATCTCCCGCCAAAGTCGTGAAATTAGTCACAGTATCCGTTGCTCTACCATCCAAATGCAACTTAGCTTCAGCAACACCATACTGTAAAAATATCCGGCGATTAGCGTCTAAATTCCAAGCAAAATCAGAAACCCAAATATCTAAATTCTGCCGAGACTGCCAAAATTGCGCCGCAAACCTCATCCGTTCAGCATCACCCCCCAACACAAAAATAGCCTGTGGTAATGGGGTTTGATAAAAAGCGATCGCAATCCTAACCGGAATTATACTAGTTAACAGAAGTGCGATTGCTAAAACCAACCACATCAATCTCTGCTTGCGTTTCATTCAAAGCTTACCTAACTCATAGCGATCGCGGGATGATTTTAAAATTATTGTGGATGGGCATATTGCCCGTACCTGCTTTTTTGCGCGGACAATATACCATCCAACAAGAGTCTATCCTTTTATTGTGCAACGTCAAAATTCTGATTAAATGGATGCGGCAAATACCAACACATTTGACGTTTTATTTTGATTTTTAACTCAAACTTAAGTAAATGTACAACCTTTGAATTAATGAGTCAGGGGTGCTTATTTGCATCACTCCTGACTCTTTGATTTTCTTCGATAGGTTTTATTGATTTAGATTTAATAACTCGTTGAGGTCGATTGAGAAACTTTAACTGTTCAAACCAAAGCAGAGCGATCACGTTTTGCTCAGATAAACCAGCCACGGTATTAAGATTGACATCAACACGTCCAGTCTTAACCAAAGAAAGCATAGCTGTGGCAGAATCAGCATATCTGCTTGAGTAGATATAGCCGAGATAATAATTGTCAATAGAAAATAAAAAACGAGCGCGGAGGGATTTGAACCCCCGACCCACAGAACCGGAATCTGTTGCTCTATCCACTGAGCTACGCGCCCTTAATCTCCACTATTATAGCACGTCTATGATAAAGTTCTCAGCCTAGAAAAACTTGGTTTTCACAGATAATTAGCTGGGTCTACCGGTGTACCATTCCGACGGACTTCAAAGTGGAGGTGTGGGCCAGTTGAGAAACCTGTGGAACCCACAGCAGCGATCGCTTGTCCGCGTTCAACTGCTTGTCCTTCGGAAACATACAACTCGCTGGTATGTCCGTACAGTGTAGTCATACCATTGCCGTGGTCAATAATTACGGCTCTACCATAACCACCATACCATCCAGCAAAAATTACTCTGCCTGAATCGGCTGCCCGAATTTTACTACCATAGCTAGCGGCAAAATCTAACCCAGCATGAAAACGACGATAGCCAAGGATGGGGTGTACCCGCCAGCCGAAGGGACTACTAGTAGAAGCGTCGCTAGGATATGCCATTACACCGGTTCCTCGAACGATCGCAGTTCGGCTGTTGGTTTTTGTTTGTGCCTCTTCTGTTGCTCTGGCTTCTCCTACCTTTTTTTGAATCAAGACTTCCAGATTTTTTGATTCCCTCTCTAACTGGTTTTGCGCTGCTTCCAAGGCTAGGCGATCGCTATTGAGGCGCTGAATTAATTCTGATTGTGACTCCGCCTGAGTTTGATAACCGACTTTTTGTGCCAGTAATTGCTCACGAATTAAGGCAATTTCGTTTTTTTGTTGTTCTATGCCCGTTTTTTGTTGATTTATCAGGTTTGCTTGGGCGTTGAGTTTCACCAAAATTTGCTCGTCTGCCTGATACACTAACTTCAACTGATGACGACGACTGATAAAATCGCTGATATTTTCACTTTGGAGCAAAACTGCCCAGCCAACAGATGCAGGCGATCGCTGGAGATAACGCAATCTTGCTACTGTTGCTATTTGCCGCTCTTCATAAGAACGTTGTGCTACAGCTAAATCAGTTTCCAACTGCTGGAGGCGTTGGGTGGCAAGTTGTAATCGAGATTCGCTCTCTTGAAGATAGCTATCTGTAGTTTGCAGATTTTGCTTTAAACCGGTGAGGTGTTTTTGGGCCTCTTGTTGGAGATTTGTTAAGCGATCGCGATCTTTAACCACACTCTGACGCTGCTGGTTCATTTGTTGCTGCTGTTGTCGCAGAGTATCAATAGACCCTGTAGATGTTGCGTGTACTGGAATTAATGAGAAAAAAATCCACAGAATGCAGCAAAAGACAAGAGATAAACAGCCAAAAACCAGATTTTTCCCTAGAAATCGCGCTCTCATAGCGTCAACCTAACCAAAACGATGCTTTCAAACACTATGAGGATTATTCCCAAAATCTGATTCACTCACTCCATGTATCAAATTGATCTGCTAAGTTGTAACACAAAGATTCTGGCTATGTCAGCATGAATCAACTGGCTGCCAAACATAGTTGCCATCGTTAGACGCTCAAGGAGGGTGCTAGGGCTAAAGTTTTCGTACTATCAGCGATCGCAGAGGTTAAGCAAGTCTATCTCGATCTGCGTTTGTCGCATCAGCCGCAGAAAATGACCTTCAGTGTCAACACTCAGGGTTATGTAGTTGAGGAATGAGGAATATTTTCAGATAGCCTACGCGCGATCGCTCTGGCATAGTTGCTGCTGTGGGGCTTTGCCATAAACGAATAGTTGCGTACCTCTACTAAAAAAGCCGATAGAGAAGCATTTCAGCTAGATTGCTGGCATTTTCAAACACCCTCTGATCACTATTTTTCAAATCTTGTATGCAACTGGATCTAAAAATAATTCACTGAATATCAATAAATAATTC
>NZ_JACKZS010000331.1 GCF_014222285.1 Nostoc sp. UCD121 | reverse complement strand
GGGCAGGGGCAGGGGAGGCAAGGAGAATAACTTATGCCCAATTCCCAATTCCCAATTCCCAATATTCCAATAACTTAACTTAGCGTAATCTAATCTGCTGGTTGTTGCAGGCGATAGTGCAAAAAGACTTCTTGCTCAACAGTATGAACTTCTAAAAGTTGCAACTTGGGAGCTAAATCGGGTAAAAAACCTTTCCCTTCTACAGGTGTGGGGGCAGTACTACCACCTAAAATCAAGGGACAGACAGTTAGCCATAATTCATCAATTAAATCTAAGCCCAGCAGGGAAGCGACTAATTCACCTCCACCTAAGACCACCAACCGTGTTATATCTATATTGGCTAGATGCTTCAAAGCTGCGGGAATGTTAATTTCTCGCGTTGGTGTTTCAAAAACCAGAATCTGCTCAAATTTTGGAGGACACTCTTGTGTTCCGGTTCCCAGAGTTGAAGGAAGCGTCTGTAAACAACGTCCTTTCCATGAAAGTTTTCCCAGTGCTGTCGTAAGTAGCCAGCGTCTAACTGGTTGCTTAAAAAAGTTAATTTCCGGATTGAGGTTTCCAGAGTGTGTAGTCACTATATGAACTGGCTGCGGAGGCTTCCCTTCTTGTGCCCGAAGTCGCACTAGAGTTGGATCTGAGACAGTAAGTGTCGTTCCATAAGCCCGGAGAGTACCAGCACCGAATAAAACCGCATCAGAGGCAGCGATTTGTTTTTCTAGATGTGCTTTATCAACTCTTGAGCCAAACCGAGCAGGCGATCGCCTAAAATCTGCTATCTTGCCATCTGCACTCATGGCTAAAACAACTGTAGTATGAGGACGATGTTGCAACATTCAATTGATTTGATAGTTGGAATATTTTCTTTGTTTGTATGTAGATTCTCAAAAAAAATCCATGCCTGCAAGTTATTTATTTACAATTTTATCACTGTATTTATATGCAGCAAAAACCACTATTACATCTAGCATATATGAGTTTTGGTATACCACGTTTCTTTTTGAATGATAGCAATTTGTTATTTTTAAACATTGAAAATAAAATTCTGATAATTTAATAAAATGTCTCATCTAGCCAGTCTAATTACATATCTTTGCTGTTGTGGTTTGCAGATGCAAAGTGAGACACTCGATGACTAATTCCCGCCAATCTTCCTTTCGTCGAATTTTAGTAACGAGAATATTGCTGCTGTTCGTTCCAGTTTTACTTGTAGGCGAGATTGTGGCCTTGAATAAGGCACGTTCTAGCATATTGGCAACTGCGCGTCAAAATTTAACAGAAAGCGCCACTAGTAAAGGAGAAAGAATTGGCGATGCGATCGCAATCTTAAAAGCTAGTTTACTGAGTGTAAGTAAAACAACGGTGATTCCGTCTGGTTCACCGATACCAGAGCCAGAAATTCTCGCACAGCTAAAGCAACAACTTCCAGCCAATATTGAGTGCATCCAATTAACGGATCTCCTAAATCAAAAAATAATTGCCAGTAGCTGTGGGGATCAAGCAATTGGAGAATTGAGGTTCCCTTTGCCTAGTGATGGAATTGATGTCAAAACCATCTTCCCGCCAAAGGCAGGAATGACTGGAAAAAGAAACGCACAAAATCAATTACAGTTAGTTTTCTCTGCACCAGTCTCCGATAAGCGAAAAAATTTAGTTTACAGCTTAAGTATTCAGTCTGCATTGTACCAACAAACCAGAAATCCACCGGGATCGCTTACGGGTGCGATGGTAGTGATTTCTGAAGATGGGACAATTTTGGCACACCCATTTACAGACTGGGTGGGAACTAATATTAATCAACATCCCAATGCTTCCCAACTCAAGAGCATAATTAAAAATGCCCTTGCAGGACGAAACGATTCGATAAATTTGTCTTTTAAAGAGGGAAACGAATTAGTAGCTGGCTATACGGCTATTGCAAATCCACTCACCCAAGAGCAGCAGCAAAAATGGATAGTCTTAGCTGTTACTAGTGTTGATAATGCACTTTTTGGTTTAGAAGAAATTAAACTAATTCTCATCGTCTTGACAGTTGGTTTGATTGGTGCAAGTTTGTTAGCATCCCTATATCTAGCTCCTTACTTGGCACGTCCTGTAGAAGAATTGCGAGACTACGCTCTCAATATTCACTCTCACCACGCCGCACAACCAGTTCCCCACAATTTCCAAATTCGGGAATTCAATCAACTGGCCCAAGCATTAGACCAAATGGTAGAACGGCTCAAAGCTGGGGCAGAAGAACTAGAAATAGCTTGGAAAGAAGCAAAAAACGCTAACCAGATTAAAAGCCAATTTTTGGCTACGACTTCCCATGAATTGAGAAACCCACTACATACTATTATTAACTGCATTCGCGTGGTTGAAGATGGCTTATGTGATAGCCGGGAAGAAGAAATGGAATTCCTAAAACGTGCCAATGAAACAACGATTCATTTGCTAAATATTATTAATGATTTACTCGACATTTCTAAAATCGAAGCGGGTAAGCTTTCTGTAGTTATCACACCTCTCGATCTCCGACAAATATTGCTAGAGGTGATTAATTTACAATCAGTTAATGTTCAACAAAAGGGCTTGCAATTAAAATGCGAGTTAGAGCCTCAACCGCTACCAATTAAGGCAGACGCGGCAAAACTGAAGCAAGTGCTGATTAATGTTATTGGCAACGCTACTAAGTTCACTGACACAGGAAGCATCACCATTGCTACAGAAATTCAATCTAATAATGGGAAATCTCAGGTAGTGGTAATAGTTAAAGATACAGGTATAGGCATTGATCCCAATCAACAGCACAAACTATTTCGCCCCTTTGTGATGGTGAATGGCACAACCGCGCGCCAGTTTGAAGGGACTGGACTAGGACTCGCAATTTCACGAAACTTAATCGAACTTATGGGAGGCAGCATTACTCTTGAGAGTACGGGACTTCATCAAGGTACGACACTAAAGATTACCTTACCCTTGATTGATATCTCGCTGTTACCTGTTGACAACAAAGAAGAAAAAGTCGGGAATCTGGGATTTTCCTCTGGAAATAAGGGGGCAAAAGCAAATCAATACTCTAGCCTACAGCAGTCTGGGGAAAGCCCCTCTTTGGGGAGCAACAAATCTGTAAAAGCAGTTGTAGACAAAGAGAAATCGATGAAATTCCAGGTGTTACTTGGGAACGAGACTTACGAGATTAGCTTTTCGCCGCAGCAAACTATCTTGGTAAGTATTCCAAAAACAGAAGTTTATGCAAATGGGACTTCTGAAAGGTAATTTTTACACAGATTTAGAAGTGTTACTAAATAGATCCCAAAGACGCGATAAATCGCCGTCTCTACAAAGGACTGATTCTTGTAGAGACGGCGATTTATCGCGTCTCTTGCCTTAACCGAAAAGTATTAGGCGGTTATTTTCAGGGGAAAATTAGACTTGAGAGGAGTTGTTCAGAAAAACAGGTTGGCCGCCTTGCTCAAGAGATAGCGTTAGTGCAGCAAGAATTTCTACTAACTGCGTGCCTACCCAGCCAGATGAAACCTCTGAGGGAGTATTGTTGAGGATAGAGTCAACAAAACAAGAGCAAACTCGCCCCAACGGTTCACCTGGTTCTAATTCCAGCACCACCTGCTTTTGATTTACTGGAATAAAATGATTGCCCTGCTGTTCAAACTCCCCATGTAGCAGCGTTAGAGGAGACGATCGCGACATTTCATCAAAAATCAAACTACCAAGGCTACCTACAATCCCCAGCCGGCGCTGCTTATCAGGATTCAGCCAGCACAAATGAATATAAGCTTGAAAGCCATCTGGGTATGTCAGTGTAAGCCATACTAAATCAGCTAAACCTTGGGATGGAGAGTGGGTTATTTCCCTATTGGCTTGCCCTTGTAGCCACACCGTACCCGTTGCTTGCACTTTCACAGGAATCTGACCTAGCCAAGCGTTAAAGATCGCAATATCATGAATAGCTAAATCCCAGAGTGCATCAACATCTTGGCGGACAGGCCCTAAATGGGTGCGGGTAGCGTAGCCATAGCGTAAATCACCTAATTTACCCGCCTGTACTACAGTTTGCCCTTGCTCTACTGCTGGGTGAAATAAATAAGTATGGTCAACCATCAGTATTAAATGATGCTGCTCTGCTAACTGGCAAAGTTCCCGGCATTCTGCGGGGTCGAGAGTTAGGGGTTTTTCAGCTAAAACATGGTATCCATTTTGGAGAGCGTCTTTGATTAAAGCATAGTGAGTGGTAGCCGGAGTTGCGATCGCAACTCCGGTCAACGCTGGCACTTTCTTTAAATCTTCCCATTGGGTTGTCAATACTACATTTTCATCTAAATTAAACTGCTGTTTTATCGCCGCTAATCGTTCTGGATGGGGGTCTACTACAGCAACTACATCTACTTGGGGATGTGCTAAGAAATTCCGCAGCAGATGCACTCCCCAACGCCCAACTCCGATAACAGCAATTTTAATTTGGTTTGTCATTAATTATTTGTCATCTGTTATTTGTCATTTGTCATTAGTTATTTGTATACAAAGGACGAGGGACAAATGACCACTGACAACCAAATGATTATCGGCTAATTTCCAGTCTTTTAAGCTCAGGGTGTTTGCGGATTAGGGATTGCTAAAAAAGCTACCTTAGCTGCGGCTTGTTCAGCAGTTTTGATTGATCGCCCCTTACCTTCTCCGAGTTTCTTTCCATGTAGCCACACTTCAGCCATGAAACGTTCTTGATTATGGTGCGGTTGAGTGACTTCCACAACTCGATATTCTGGTAAAACTTTAAATTGCGCCTGAGTCCATTCTTGGAGAGCAGCTTTGTAATTAAGCCTGGCAGGATCGAGGCGAATTTCTGTTGTTAGTTCTTGGAAGTGGGGATCTAGCCAAGAGCGGATCAATTCTAGATTTTGAGTACTTAAATAAAGCGCACCCAGAACTGCTTCAAAAGCATCTGCTAGTCGTGACTCTTGACCAACTTTATCAGCCGTAGCACTACCGGCAACTAGTAAGTATAACTCTAAACCATAACCTCTGGCCAATTGGGCGAGAATGCGATCGCTCACTAATACCGAACGAATTGCCGCAAAATCCCCTACTGGACAATCGGGATAATTTTCCCATAACACAACAGCCGACACCAGCCGCACCACTGCATCGCCAACAAACTCCAGTTGTTCATAATTCGCCGAATCAGAAACAGTGGGATGAGTTAGCGCTAAATCTAGCAGTTCCCACTTGATAGGTGCTTCTCGCGACAAACCTAATTTTTGGACTAAACTTTCGAGTTGCCGTTGACGGCGTGGGTAGGCAAGGGGCATTGGGG
>NZ_JACKZS010000330.1 GCF_014222285.1 Nostoc sp. UCD121 | reverse complement strand
TTCCCGGTTTCTGGGACAATAGATAAGTCATTCCCGCCACAAACTGGACAAATAAACTTATTTTTAGCTTTGGACGGCTCTAGCTGGTCTTGAAAATTTCGGATGTCGAAGGAGGCGAACGCCTGTTGATTGGGGAATTGTGCAACCATTACGCGATACCTCCTTGAACATTATTTAATTTTTGACAATTGCTTAATACATAAGTTGGCGATTCTTTCGGTTGAGCCAGTGCATAGTTAGGCTGATGAAAGCGATCGCGATCGCAGACTGTAAATTCTTCTATTGAATAGCACCAGTCTGGTTTACCGCAGTGGGGGCAAGCGTTAGCAATAGTTGCGAATAGCAGCTTGCTGGTACTATCAGTATGAAATAGCTGTTTTTTTGACACTTTACAAATCCTCCAGTATGTGTATGTAGTGGAGGAATTGGAGCTATCCCGTGGCAGTAATTTTCTAGTACAAACGTTCAAAAATCTAATTTGCTAAAATTCTTGAAACACTCTTTACATCTGGTGAGCCAGTATTACATTGGCTTTACACCTGATCGTGTAAGATAAAATTACTATTAGGGATACTAATTAGGCTGCGAAACCCAATCCCCAATTCCAAGTGAATAAACTTAGAAAGCCCCGTGTCCTAGCAGGAACCGGGGTTTTCGCCATTTATTCTATTCATATTTGCCTAACCAATTTCTGACAAACTCGGTTACTTCCTCCTCTGGAATTACAAATGCACTACCTTTTCTCTTGAGAACTAGAACTTTCATGTTTCCTATCTCCGTATAAAGATGTTCATTATGATTTGGGGATGCCTTTGTCGGAGGCCATAAAACCAAAACTCTTGCTGTGGGTGTCTTTTGCGCTTCACGCGAAGACATCCCAAATATTGCTCTATTCTTGTCAAGCCAGCTTTTGTAATCTCCCAGTTCAACTAGAGGGCAAGGTTCCCAAGTTCCTAAGCGATTCTTTTTTCTTCTCACCTGCAAAACCTCTTTGGCTTCGTTGTAGACAATCAAGCTGTCTCCTTTCGATCTGATGGAGATAAACAGGTGAGTTTTCCCAGGAAACCTAATAAATAAGTCTACAGGGTTCTTGTCTTGTATTTTCAGTACCGGAAAGACTTGTATACCAAAGCTATTAAACTCTTGCAAAAGTAGGGTCATTATTTTTTCCAGCCGCACAAGTTTTTGAACTCGTACTAACGGCTTGTAAGCCAATGCAAAAGCAAGCCAGCCAAGCGGATTAATGAAGCTGCCTGTACCAAGCGCAACACCACCAGTCACTAGAGCTAGACCAGATTCATGGTCTATCGCCTTCCTAATCCACTCTAACGCCGCTTCGTTATGCGGCGGAAGTTGAAAATCGGTTGCTGGATCTTTCACGGTAGTCATTGGAGACATCAAAATTAATGATGTGAAATTATACGAACTGTACTGATAGTAATGCTTTACACTACATTTTTGAACTAATAGCCATCTATTAATGTCATGTTTGGCGATCGCTTGCCTCTACTCTTCTGTAAGCAGGAGGATACTTGGACGGAAATTTAGCTCTTATGGCTTGTTCCACAAGAAACGCTACGAGATTAGCTGTGGCTCTACCTTCTTCATCAGCCCATATTTGTAAATCTTCATAAACTGCATCCGGTAAAACAATAGTTGTTCTCTTAGTCATGTCGATGAAAGTTTCTTTATTCATCGATTCTAGCCTCATGTGGTAATTGTCTTTGCTTATTTCATGTTATCGCATTCTATATTCATGCGATTCTATGCTAATATAGCATTAAGCAAACCAAAAACAGTCACCCAACAAAGGCAATAGAAGTCAGAAAGTGATGCTATGGCTTGCCCCTAACTGGATATGTGGATTTAAAGTGATTTAGCCTCTAAATTCTGCAAAGCCAGACAAATCAAGACTTTAACAATCATCTGAACCATGACAGCTATATATTCCAATGCCAAAAATTGGCTAGTTCAGGCAGACTTGTTAGCCAAATCCGGGCTAACTGACCTTATCGCTGGGAAAGACTCAGGAGCAGGGTATGGCAAGGCAATCATCGGTGATTTTTCGATCATGATGCCTGCCGTATACTCACTTGTTCGCAACCGCAACATCATGCACCACGAAACCATCTCAAAAGATGGCTGCTGGGTGCGGTATGTAGAAGGTTCTCGCCTGGACTTAAAAGATGTTCAATTTTTCTGGGGCAGTGCGGCTCTAGCTCAAAGTGACCACACCCTGTTGCACGAAGATAAAGCGAAAAAGGCAGAACTCGCACTAGAAAGCATTCTTGCAGACTTAGCAGTTCTCAATATTCCCGATGGAGTCAAACTTTCAATTAGTTTGAGCAACCACAACCCCGAACGCTGGGCAACTGAGATTAAGCGCAGAGTTGAAGGGACTCACACCTTTGAACATCTGCACCCTGTAACTCGTTCCATTGTCACCAAGACAGTTGACATCGTGGTGACAGGCATTTACCCCGAAGGATTCGGAAGCATTGCCCACTGCTTATTTGGTGAAGCGTCCCTGGTGCTTGACCCCTCAGAATTAGCGATCGCACTCGATATCGGTTCATCAACTTGGTTGATTACCGTGTTCAACGGCAGTGGTGCAGTGATTGACCGTCACCTGATAGAAGGTGGAGCCGGTGAACTGCATTCGATGATTGCAGAAGCGCTCGACAAGCGAAACGACCGAGTGAGTCTGCTGTCCAAGGATGTGAAGCACTCACCCAGCTTGGTGAACCAGGGAATTATTGAAGGCACTTTCACATACGGCGGCAACCACCTCACGGGCAAGAAGTTTGAAACCGAGTACAGCCAGTGTCTAGATGAGTGGTGGAGTAACAGGATTGAGAAATTCGCCAACTTTGTGACTGCTGGTAATTATCTAGACCGCGCTAAATACCTTGTCGCCTGGGGTGGGGGTGTTTCGCTGCCAGTGGTGGATCAAAACTTAGCCGGTTTAGGCTTTGTGATTTTGAATAATCCCCAATTTATCAATGCCTTGGGGTTGAAACTATTAACTCAAATATCTTTGGGAGCCTGATCAATGAATTACGAATCTCGGCGTATAACCATCTCCTACTTAGCAGTAATTGAATTGTGCAAGATTTTTGATTTACCCCAAGATGCACCGACACAAGCATTATCAGCAGGTGTAGAGAAGCTGATTTTTCAACACGGTAATGTGCAAACATCACCAAAAGCCGAAACTTCACTTTCTACACAGCCCAATAAATCGGCACTTAGCGCAATGGTCACTAATTTCAAAGGGGCAGCATGACCAAATCCAGATTCAGAAACACGGTTTTAGGCATTGGTGCAACAGCAGCAGCGTTAGCCGTTGGCTACTTCGGAGTGCAGCAGTTTGGCAGTAACAATATGTTCACCATTGCCGCAGCTGTCGGGGGTGGAGGTGCAATCAGCTATGTACTTCAAAGGCCGAGTCAGCCAGAAACGCCAAGCACTGACCCAGAACCCCAACCCACACCAGTTAAAACCCAAAGGAGGAGAAACAAGTTATGAGCGACCAAGACACCCAAAAGACACAACCAAGCCTAACAACAACCGAAATCATGACCATCATCCTCGGTTGCGAACAGACTCTTAGATTCGTGCAAGCATCTCCCAATTACAAACAAATCGAAGCGTCCGAGCGGTTCAGTACATCGAATGACCTAAAAATGGGGGATGCTGTGCAAGCCTTGATGGAGATTCACGAAGCGATTCTAAATATCGAGTTCTATTCGCAGGTTTGAGGAACTTATGTTAGAAACGACAACTTTGCAACGTAACCACCTCTATGAATTCCGTGGTCAACAACTGCGCTATAGCCATCAGTCTAATTGTCGAGTCAATGCCCCTTTCATATTCAATGACTCGAAAGGCAAACGAAAAGAATTAAGTCAAAACCAAGTGCAGAGGGAGGTTTTTGAACTTGTCGAGTTTTGTGAAAACTGATGATGAAGCGATTGCACCGACGACCAATCATTGCAATCGCCTCACTCCGGGACGTATCTCTCGCCGCAAAAACGAAAGTACACAAGGATTCTAACAAATGACACTTCACTACAAAAATCCCAACGATTGGGGCAAATCACCTCTGACCGACTCCGCCCTAAGAAAGCAGCAATTCAAAGCGGAAAATCCTGAACAATGGGCTGCAATGATTGAGGCAGATATTCAGGCACTCTCCACACCAATATTCGAGAGTGAAGATTACCCACCCTTTACCGGGACGGAATTTCTAGCAACTCATTCAACCATTGATGACCATCCCTACTCTGCTGCATTTGGTCAATTCTTGGGTAATGGGATTGACGCGGACATTGCAAATATTCTGGCATTTGGTGAGAAGAGATTTGATTTAATTTCTGATGATTTTGACGATCCGATAAGGCAATTAGCAACGAGAATTTATAACCGATTTGAAGAGATGGGTTACTGGGATGAAGTGCCCCAAGAGCCGATAAATATCGACTACGACAACATACCTTATTAGGAGTGTCAGCAATGGACTTTGCAATACGTAATCCGGTACTTGGTCATGCAAGCCACATTGATGAGAAAGCACAATCTTGGGGAGGATTTGAGTCTGATATTCTGGGCTATCTTTCGGATATAAATAAGCTCGAACAGTTCGCTGACTATGCGAATAATGCCCAAGAATTATCTGACAGATTAGAGCCATTCTTGGACAATGCCAAGGTCGTCTTTGAGGCGATGGAGAAGTTAACAAAAGGGCAGGTCACTTGGACAGAACTTCGTAAACAATACGGCTCTCATGTTGCGGGTGCTATCGCCAAAATTCGCAAGTTAAATTCAGAATTTGATTCAGAGATGGGCAAGATAGATGCCCAAGATAGAGCCGACTTGTTGCGGATTGACCAAAAACGGAAGCACGCACTGACCGAAGTTGCCGCCCAACTTCACCACGATTTACAAGCAGAATTGTGGAGACATGAAAATAAAATCAGCAGCATAGAAAATAAGCAAACTGTGCAAGCTGAAAGGCAAGCAATTACTACAGGCTTAAGAGAGAAACGCCAACAACTTTTAGCTCGTGCAAGGTTTGGCTCACGGGCATTAGAGCCTAATCTTACACCCCAGGACGTGATACCAATTCAATCCCAAAATCATGCACCATCTTCTAGTGTTTCTGCAACAGGAACAGTTCGCGGTTGGGGTGCAATCTTGGGTAACTTGTGGCAGAAATTAGGCGACAGATAATCAATTAATTAGGTAAGGCTGATGCTAGTAAGGAAACGAAATGAAGATCCTCATAGCGTCAGCCCTTTTTTGCATGAAGGGCTGGCACAAAC
>NZ_JACKZS010000583.1 GCF_014222285.1 Nostoc sp. UCD121 | reverse complement strand
ACTTTTATCCGTTGAGCGACGGCCCTCCACGCGGGACCACCGGATCACTATGACCGACTTTCGTCTCTGCTCGACTTGTCAGTCTTGCAGTCAGGCAGGCTTATGCCATTGCACTCGACGAACGATTTCCGACCGTTCTGAGCCTACCATCGCGCGCCTCCGTTACTCTTTAGGAGGCGACCGCCCCAGTCAAACTACCCACCATACACGGTCCTGGACCCGGATAACGGGCCGCAGTTAGACATCCATATAGGCAAGGGTGGTAT
>NZ_JACKZS010000329.1 GCF_014222285.1 Nostoc sp. UCD121 | reverse complement strand
GGGGAGAAGAATTAATAACCAATGCCCAATCTACAATCTGGCAACAACTACTTAAAGCAAGCGATCAGTTTATCGTCTATCGAGCCTCAATTGCAGGCCCCACAATGATTGCTGGTTATCACTGGTTTAATGAGCGAGGACGCGACATATTAATTGCCTTACCTGGATTGGCACTAGTTCCACAGCGTTTTGATCTGGCAAAAGGAGTATTACGGACTTTTAGGCATTACTATCGCCACGGTTTGATGCCTAATGTATTTCCTGATGCCGATGGCGAACCACTCTATAACAGTATTGATGCGGCGCTATGGTGGGTTGAAACTTTAGGGCTTTATTTAGAAGCTACTCAAGACTGGGAATTTTTAGCAGAGCAATTCTCTGTAGCCCAACAAATCCACAAAGCCTTTGTTGGTGGTACACACTACAATATCCAGGTTGATGCTATCGATGGGCTAATTAGTTGGGATGCTCGTGGTGTAGCTCTCACATGGATGGATGTGGTAATTGGGGCAAATCCCGTTACTCCCCGTCACGGTAAGCCAGTAGAAATCAATGCGCTGTGGTATTCAGCTTTATGTTGGCTGAGTCGGTGGGCAGAACGCTTAAGCTCGCTTGAACTTGGCGATCCAGTGCGTCTTACTAAACAAGCACAGCGTTATGCTCTGCAAGCAGAAAAGGTTAAAACCTCGCTGCAAAAGTTCTGGAATCCTCAGCTGGGTTATTTGTACGATACTATCGAGCCAGACGATCGCCGGAATTTTCAAATTCGTCCCAATGCGGTTTTGGCGCTGTCACTGCACCACTGTGGATTTTCTGCCCAACAAGGGAGTCAGATACTAGATTTGGCAACTATCAGCTTGCTGACTCCTTATGGTCTTCGCAGTCTCGATCCAGGAGATCCCGAATATAAAGGGAGATATGAGGGTAATCAAGAGCAACGCGATCGCGCTTATCACCAAGGCACTGTTTGGGGTTGGCTAATTGGGCCATATATTCGGGCTTGGCAACGTTTTTATCCACAACAATCGCTGCCTTTTGATTGGCAACCCCTGCTAGATCACTTCTTATTTGGCGGTTGTCTTGGTTCTATTTCTGAAATTTTTGATGGCGATGCACCTCATACACCCAGAGGTGCGATCACTCAAGCTTGGTCTGTTGCAGAAGTAATTCGCCACATTAAATAGTGCTGAGTTTTGAGTTCTGAGTATTAGAAATACCTATATATCAATACTCACTATTTATAAATTTTAAAGTGGCTCAGGTTGGAATTGAACCAACGACCTCAGGCTTATGAGTCCCGCGCTCTAACCAACTGAGCTACTGAGCCATATATCTTCAAATCATAAACTAGTATAGCATACAAATTTGCTCAATACTAAGATTTTTGCAATTTTTTTGCAGCTTTCATCCCTGTTGAGTTTATAAAAAGCAAAAGAGGGAGGTAAACTCCCTCAACAAAACAATGATTTAGTTACAGATAGCCAAGAAATTATATGCGATCCGGTAACATAGCGATTGGGTTGACAGCACCCTTGCCTGATGGATGGATTTCAAAGTGGGTGTGTGGGCCAGTGCTGTGACCTGTGCTACCCATTAAAGCAATTGTTTCTCCTTGATTCACCTGCTGACCAGGTTGCACTAGAATCTTGCTGTTATGAGCATAGCGAGTCGTGCTGCCATCAGGATGACGGATTTCGACAAGGTTGCCGTAGCCACCATTGTTCCAGCCTGCTTTTTGTATCGTACCCTCAGCTGAAGCGACAACTGGCGTGCCAGTGGAGTTAGCAACGTCAATTCCTTTGTGCATTCTACCCCAGCGCCAGCCATAACCAGAGGTAAGGGTACCTTTTGCCGGCCATGTGTAAGCTACGGTTGAGGAAGATGGAGGAGGTGTCAGTTCGTCAATGGGTCTGGGCAGATATTGATCCACTGCTGCCAAAGGCGGTACTATCTGTGGAGTAACTGTGGTTCCCCGCATCTTTCCTAAAGAGTCAGAGGCATTTACTCTTCCAGGAGGGGTTGCAATTCTTCTAGGAGATTGAGTGCGAGCGGGAGTCCACTGACTAGCAGAACCGAGATTGGGCAAGAATTCTGGGTTTACTGGTTCGGTAGGGCGTACACTAGTACGGAATTGGGACTTGATTGGTTGAGCGCTATAGGTAGCTCTAATAGGTGTAGGAACTGGAATTGGTATCGCTACACTATTTGGTCGAACAGCAGAGTTAGGTACGATGAAATTATTAGGAGTAGAAATAGGAGTGAGCATTGCAGCGTTATTAGTATCGCTAGCTGCTGGCACAACTAAATTACCAGACTGTTGAGCGCGGTATTTCTGCTGTAATCTCTGAATTTCCGCTTGCAAGCCGCGCAAACGGTCATTATTATTTCCCCGTGCTACCCTATTTGCTGGTGCTTGAGGCTGTTGTATTTCAGCAAAAGCTGTTGGTACTGGGCCTTCACCACCAACACCATAAGACCTAGTAGGAGTGGTAGGGCGTACTTCTAAGTCAGTGGGACTATTAGCCTGAACCTGATTGTTCGCAATTACCGGTGTAGGGACGGCAACGCTACTGTTATTGGCAATAGATGATGATTGTGAAGTACTTGGTAGATAGGAGTTAGCACTACCGATGTTCATAGGAGAGCTAGCTACTTTTGGAGTTTTGCTGGACTCTACAAAAGTAGGTTGACTCGCTACAGTGGGTTGACTTGCTACAGTGGGTTGACTTGCTACATTTACCTCAACTTGACCAGCAGGAATAATTAGTTGTTGACTAATTTTCAGTTCATTGGGATTGTTGAGGTTATTTACCTTAACTAGTTCTGATACTGAAGTATTGTATTTGCTGGCGATCGCTGCTAGTGTATCTCCAGGCTTAACTTCGTAGGCAGTCCGACCCGAAGACGCAATAATTGTTGGTGTAGCTGTTACTGGTGCAATTGCGTTCGTCTGATTCTTCTGTTTTAGCTTCGATATCAAGTTCGCTTTGCTTGCATCGTCAGAAGTATTCGGCTGCACTAATGCAGTTTTTTCAACTCCAGTCGTCGACTGTGCCAAACCAATCTCAGATGGTGATAAGTTTTCAGTTTCCCCAGACTGTAACTGTGCGAGACTTTTTCTTAATCGATTAGATTTTTCTTGTAAGCGATTCAGTGCAAACTCTTGTTGTGCCTTAAGTTGTGCATTTATTTCACCGTTGACTGCACCAGATGTTGCCACTGTTTGTGGCTGGGCATTCAATAAAACATTTGTACTGCCAACACCATCAGCACTATAGTGAGACAAATTATTGACTGTTGGGAAACTAGTCTCGGCTAATGTGTTGTTCAATCCCTGTGCCACTTGTGGCTTCAGGTTGGTGGAATTTTTATAACCAGCTGTTGCTTGGGAAAATGTTTCTGATGCAGGAATTTGCAAAGACATTCCATTTGCCGCGACTTGCCATTTAGCTTCAAGCCCAGGCACTTGTGAGACTGCCGTTGGTTCCACGATCACAGGATTTTCCGGCACGCTCGCTGATGAGACTGCTTGGGACTCCAGCTTTGTGGAGGCGAATTTCACTTCAGTGTCAGGAACAGCAGGAATTGAGGAGGAAGCCTTTTGGCTGCCTACTGGCACCGCTGCTTGGGCTTGATCGCTTTGCCGAGTCACCAAAAGGCTGGTTGCTCCCATAGAGATTGCCAAGCCAATCATGGCGGCTTTTGTCCGCACCCGGCGGTTAACTTTTGGATTCATCACATTTTGCAGTTCTACCGGGGCATCATCGCTGTTGGGGTTATTGTTCAACACAGCTTTTACTCTCTTTTTTAATGCTCGTTTCAAAGACGACCTCCTATGATCACTAGCGCTTAACTGACCTCGATTTTTCAGTTGGATACTAGTCAATGATTTAGATCACAACAAATGATAGATCAAGATCACATTCACCAGAGATGCTTACGCAAGATTAACCTGCTTCTCTGATTTAGACAAGTTTACATGTATTAGCAAAACTTAAAGTTTGCTGTGTTTACTTGTCCGAACCACTCCTAACACCACTTAGGACGTTTATAACTCTTTACCATTATCCGCGCTTGTCTTGCGTCAATCACGGGGACTAGACAAATAATTTGCCTAGTCCATAGTCGCTGCCGAAAAATAAATTGCTGCGACTTCTGGAAAAGTGATGCCCCCTGCTGTAGATATCTTCAAGATATTTCTAGCCCATCAGTCTTCTCAACACGAGACTTTACGTTGATTATTCCCTAAAAAACAACCGTATTAACTATCGTCTAATTTTAGGCTGCTTTTGGGAGTTCATCGAGCAAAAACAGCTTAAATACATGATGTGACTGGATTTTAGCGCTTTTGTTCCCAATTTAGGATGCTGCAAATTCATCAAAATCTATCATTCAAATTTGGCATTATCTCAAGTTTTATATATAAATTTCTTATAATAACCTTCCTCTCTTTGTAAGTATCTTCCACTACAATTGGTGAATAAACCCAAAATTTGGTATATTCTTTTACATATTTTGCTGTAACCAAAAAAATCTTGCTGCCAAAATTCTCCAGTTTAGATAGATCTCTTTAGAGATAATAAGTAAATATACTTAGCTTGTGAAGGTAAACAACTATTGTAGATAGCCTAACTGACGACGGGTTTCAAATAAGCCAATTGCCACACTGACTGACAAGTTCAAGCTGCGAACCCCTGGTTGGCTCATGGGAATATACAGAGTAGCATCGCAATCTGACAAAATTTTTGGTGGTAAGCCCGTAGTTTCACTACCAAACAGTAGCCAATCATCGGCTTGATATTGAAAGCTGACGTAACTAAAATTCCCACCAACGGTGTAACCTAACCATCTGCCTCCACGCTCTTGATGTACGGTTTTAAAGGCTTCTAGGGATTCGTGATAGTGGAGTTTGACATAAGGCCAGTAATCTAAGCCGGCTCTTTTGAGGTAGCGATCGCTAATTTCAAACCCCAAGGGCCCTACCAAATGCAACTCTGTACCTGTCGCGGCACAAGTACGAGCAATATTACCTGTATTAGGAGGAATTTGTGGGTTAACTAAAACGACCTGGGGCATTGTCCGTATAATCTACGTATTGTATAAAACAATTTCTTGTCAATGTTAAATCTACCAAAGGGTAGAGGCTATTCATAGGTTTTGTTAATAATAATCAAGCATCATCCATCGATTAGATTTTTAAAACAATAGCACAAAGCCTCCCAGAGCAATCCCTGAGAGGATATTTGGCTAAAATTGGCAAATATTAAGTTTTATGTAGAAAGATTAAACACTTGTGTATTTTAGGGCTGGTAGTTTCTCCAAAGAAATCTACTATTGGGCATGGGGGAATGGCACTAAGATAAGAAGATAAGCGAAAACCCGTGATTTAACTGGCTTTTGAGTGTGGGGAGTGTGGGGAGCCAGATTTCTTCCCCATCCTCCCACACCTCCCTCAGACAAAGGTTTCAGGTTTTCTTAGTGCCAT
>NZ_JACKZS010000328.1 GCF_014222285.1 Nostoc sp. UCD121 | reverse complement strand
GCCAGCGATTTGTACAGTAAATGGCACGTCAAGAACAGTTATGAGGCGATAAAAAGAGGGGCGATGCTTGGTTATATAGACTATAACTTGATTGTGAATGAATGATGTATTGGTGAGGAGAGCGAAAGAATTAAGTCGGGGATTGAAGCATAAAAACTGGCGTTAAGAAAAAAGAATCGCTTTAAAACTTTGTAATTACGAAATTGTTCATGGTATATCTGTATCCAAAAAGAAATTTGTATACAGCACCCAGCCATGCCCCAGGACTTCTCCGGTCATAATCTCAGAGGTCGTTCTTTCAAAGGTCAAAACCTTGAGGGTGCAAATTTTAGTGGCGCAGATATCCGCAGTGCAGATTTTACAGGGGCGAATCTGAGGAACGCAAACTTTAGTCATGCTCAAGCTGGGCTGCAATCCTATTGGTTAATTGGATTAGCAATCTCTTTATTTTTATTATCAGTATTATCAGGACTATTAATAAGTTTTACTAGTTTGATAATTGCCTCTCTTTTATCTACCAATGGTACTGCTGTTTATATTGGCACAACCACCTTGGCAGTACTGGCAATATTTTTCATGATTATTAATCGTAAGGGTTTCGGAATAGCTTTAGAAACTGGAGCCTTAACTATAAGTATAATTGTGGTTTTGGCTATAGGTTTAACTTACACATGGTCTGTAGTTCATATAAGTGATGCAGCTTTAATTTTGGCAGGATCTGTAGCTTTAGCTGGCTCTGGAACTGGGACTTTAATTTTAACTTTAATATTAACTTTGATTTTCATTGTTTATGATTACAAACTTTTAATTTTAGTTCTAGCTGGATTGCTTATAACAACTAAAGTTGGATCTTGGGCAGGGGCAGGAGCAGCAGGTTGGGCAGGAGCTTCGGCAGGAGTTGAAGGTGAAGCTTGGGTGAGTGCTTATGCTGTAGTCATTTTTATAGCTGTACTTACTCTATCTGTTTACATTACTTGGCGTGTTGTAACACGAGATGAAAAGCAGAAATTAATTCGAGATATTGCCATTAGTATCACTGCGATAGGAGGTACATCTTTTTGTAATGCTGACTTAACTGATGTTAACTTCACACAAGCAATCCTCAAAACTACTAATTTTAGAAAAGCTATTCTGACCCGTACCCGATTCTATCAAGCTAAAATGCTTGACTTTGTTAATCCTGGAAAGACTTACCTTCAGTATGCACAATTGCGGCAATTACTTGTGACAGGACAAGGACAAGACTTGAACTTTGACCGTCAAGACTTACGTGGAGCCAACTTACAAGGAGCTAATTTGGTAGATGCCAGCTTCATAGGTGTTGACCTAAGTCAAGCTAACTTACAAGACGCAGATTTATCCAGAGCGAAGCTAGTACAGGCACAACTTAATGGAACTGATTTAACAGGCGCTACTCTCACCGGGACATACATTCAAGACTGGGGCATTACCACCGACACCAAATTTGATGGGGTGCGGTGTGAATACGTTTATATGCGACTCCCTACAAAAGAGAACCCTGATCCACTTCGTAAACCTGATAACAATAAAGAAGTGTTTGCTCCGGGGGAGTTCGGTGAGTTTATCAAACCAATTTTTGACACACTCGACCTTTATCATAACCAAGGTGTTGACCCCAGAGCGATCGCAATTTCATTTAAGCAGTTAGCAGAAAATCACCCAGAGGCGGATTTAAGAATTGTGGGCATGGAAGTGCGAGGTGAAGATAAGTTTTTACTTCGTGCCAAAACCGCAGCTACGGCTGATAAGTCTGAACTGAGTGCAGAATATTTTGACACTTATAATCAGCTTAAGGGTTTACCAGAGGGAGAAATTAAATTACTACTAGAAGAAAAAGATAGTAGAATTCAAAGTTTAGAAAATTTTGTTAATCAGGCACTACAACGCCCTAGTTTTTATTCAAGTACTCAAATACAAGAGGTAGGAAGTATGGCTAGCAACCCCGGTGGATTTTCAGTTGGTGGTTCTGTCGGCGGTAATGCCAATAATGTCCAAGGTGACGGCAACCAAGTAGTGCAGGGAGATACAACAATGGCTGGCGATCGCAATATCAACACAGGTGGCGGCAACTATAACGAGCGCATTGAACGCGATTATATCCAAGGTAATTACTACGCGGCTGGACAACCGCAGAGCCTTGCCCAAGCTGCTGCCGAGATTCAGCTATTACTAAAACAATTAGAGCAAACTTACCCTACCACTACTACATCACAGCAAATGGTCGTAGCAGCAGAAGCCATAAACCGCATTGAAAGCAACCCATTATTGAAAGAACGAGTAATAAATGCTGTTAAAGAAGGTGGGTTGGCTGCTTTTGAAAAAGCTATTGATAATCCAGCAGGTGCTTTTATTGTTGGCGCTATTAAAGGCTGGCAGGAAGTAGAGGCAGAAGATTAACGAAATTGAATTAACATACCTCTAAGTGCAGAGTTGGCTAACTAGCAGGTTAAAAACTTAGTATTAGGCAAGAATATGGAAGAGCAGAAGCCGCCAGAAAACCGCAATATCAATACTGGAGGAGGTAATTATAACGAACTGATTGAAGGTAACTATATAACGGTGAATGCAGTTTATAATACTTATTATGTTTCTGTGACTGTGAATCTAAGTGATGTTAGCGTCAGATGTCAAAATCTTGTGGGCGCAGAAAAATTAACCCCTGCTGACTTGGCCGATAGTAATTTGATTAGAGAAACTTTGGGACTCTCGCCAAAAGTGAAACTTATCTGGAATCAACAAGAGGCAACTGTAAAAGCTAAATCTGTATTGTTTGAGAAAATAAGAGAGATTATCGCTGCATATAGAGCCAAAAGAATAACTGTACTTGGAGACAGAGGAACTGGTAAAACGACATTATCTAAGTACATGAGTCAAATAATTGAAGGAGTTAACTTAGTAGATACCTCTGGTGATAGGAATTTTCGTTCTCTATGGAAAGAGATGATATCAGAATCTGATTTTATTTTTTACCTTGTGCGAGTCGATAAACTCTTACAACAGGATGAGCATACAAGTACCATAGTTGAAAATGATATGGCATTGATCTCTCAGTTTCTTCGGCAAGGTCAGAGGAAAGTAAAAATTTTTATTATTGGTACTCATTGTGATGAAGACAAGAGATATGCAGAATATAGAAATATAAACAGATTAGGTGACTATCGTGACCAATTCCTGTCACTCAAATCTGTAAAAAATATGATTGATTATGCTAGTAGAGTTGGACAAGTAGAAGTAGTAATTGGAAGCCTTTCTAATAAAGATAATGCCCAAGAACTTACAAAACACATTACCTATAAGTAAATCTCAAAAAAGAGTATTCAAGAGCGATCGCCTCCTCCAGGTGCGCTCCGCGCAATCGCCCTTCTCTACAAGACATTATTCTCGCTCTTATCCTCTAAGAATATTGCTATGAACCACAACCATCACTATGCTCTTATGGAATACCCCGTGATCGCTGTTATTAATTGTGTCAAGGAGTTTTCTGGAATTCGTAATCCAGGCGTGGTAGTCATTGTTAGACAAGCGACTTATCAATAACTTCTATAAATACCCTTGGGGAAATATTACCCCGACATAAGCCCAGTCATCCCGGCTGGGTTTTTGGTTTAGCGATCAGGTGGTTATGCGATCGCCATCCAACTTAAACAGTTAAAACATTGGATTAGCTAAATCTGATTTAGGTAAATGTGTACTACTTTGACTAGCAGTTTTTACACAAATTTAACTGAAAACGTTAAAATACCGGAATTAACAACAATACTACTAATAATCGTATAATTAACATGGAGCTTGGTAATTATAACGAGTCTATTTCAGGAAATTATATTCAAGGAAATTACATTACCTCGCAACCAAACCTTGCTACAACTGCTGCCGATATTCAGATGTTACTAAAACAATTAGAGCAAACTTACCCTACCACTACTACATCACAGCAAATGGTAGTAGCAGCAGAAGCAATAAATCGAATTGAAAGCAACCCACTATTGAAAGAACGAGTAATAAATGCTGTTAAATCCGGTGGTTTGGCTGCTTTTGAAAAAGCTATTGATAACCCAGCAGGTGCTTTTATTGTTGGCGCTATCAAAGGTTGGCAGGAAGTAGAGGCAGAAGATTAAGGAAACTGAATTAACATACTTCTAAGTTCATAGTTTAGCAACCCACAGCTTCTAGGCTGAAAATTTAGCTCATGCAAAAATATGGAAGAGCCGAAACCGCCTGACAACCGCAATATTAATACTGGAGGAGGTAATTATAATGAACGGATTGAAGGCGACTATATTCAAGGTAATGTTTTTCAAAATATTTTTAACCTCGGCAGGCAGACAACACCAGTAGGCAACCCTGCCAGACCAAAGAACGAGCGGATACTACTAGCCGCAGTCAAGGAAGAAGTTACAGCACGGTTAAGGCAATCTCTACACAATGCTGTACTGATTAATTTGGGTAAAGAATCACAACCACAACAAGTAAAACGCCCTTGGGATGCAGAGATAAAAATTGGCTTAAAACCTGCTGAACCTCTCCCAGATACTACAACTACTTTAGAAGTTTTTGACTCCCAAGAAATTGCAGGTAAACTGTTAATTTTAGGTGCGCCAGGAGCAGGTAAGACCACCACACAATTAGAACTGGCTCAAGCTTTAGTAAAACGTGCGGAAGAACAGCCTGATTATCCCGTTCCAGTTTTATTTAACGTATCTTCTTGGAAAGATGATCGCCAATCTCTAACTGATTGGTTAGTGGCTGAACTCAAATCTAAATATGGTGTTTCAACTAAACTTGGTAAAGACTGGGTAAATAATCACCAATTACTACCATTACTTGATGGTTTAGATGAACTTGAACCGCAGCGTCAAGAACCTTGTGTTAATGCAATTAATCAGTTTTTAGCAGGTGAAACTAGACCACTTTATCTAGTTGTTTGTAGTCGAATTGAGGAATATAGTAACTACACGACTCAATTACAACTTAACGGTGCTATTTACTTACAGCCTTTAACCAACAATCAAATTTGTGATTATCTAACCAGTATTAAATCTATAGAACTATGGTCAACTATCAGTAGCGACTTAGAGCTACTAGATTTAGTTAGAACTCCTTTGCTACTCAGCATTACTGTTCTAGCGTCTCAAGAAATATCTGTTGAAGAATGGCAGCATTTGAACTCTACAGCAGACCGTCTTCAGTATTTGTTAGATGCCTATGTAGGGCGAATGTTGACACGGGATGTCGTCAGTAGGGCATATTTGAAGAACAAACCTCCTAATGCTAGGAAAACGCGAATGTGGCTTGTTTGGTTAGCTCAACAAATGCATGAAGAATCTAAAACGGAGTTTTTGATTGAAGAAATGCAGCCTAATATGTTTTTTAGCAAAACTCAAAAAACTAGCTATTCTCTTATTGTTGGGCTGAGTGGAGGGCTGTTTTCTGGGCTGAGTTTTGGGCTGTTTTTTGGGCTGATTGGAGGGCTGATTTCTGGGC
>NZ_JACKZS010000327.1 GCF_014222285.1 Nostoc sp. UCD121 | reverse complement strand
GTAGGGGGAGATGAGGGAGAAAAGTCTTCCTCATCCCCCTCATCTGTAATCGAATAATCCCACTCTTTAGAATCAGAAGTGGGCTGCTATTTGTTACATTAACTGCAACTTATCTGTAGATGCCGTTGTTAAAGCGATCGTCTCCTTCGTTGAAGGCAGGCTCTAGTTCTGTCACGGTAAACTTATCTAAGTTGGCTTGCAGAGTTGCTTTTTGGCGATCGCTCAATCCTGGAAGATCCAATACATCCTCTACATTTTTGTAAGGAGCATTTATGATGATTTTCTTAGCCAGGGTGGGATAAAGCCCTGGAAACTGTTGAAAAGCTCGGACGTTGGTATTATTCAAATCAATTTTTTTACCAAATTCCGTTCCTAGCTTCTTATCTGCCCGATTCTGCCGCTCAATTGCCAGAATTGGCACTTGAGGAAGAGCAAAACTGTTGAAACTAGCAGCTTGGGCTATCTGAGTTGTTCCCAACCATCCCCAGCAACCAAGTAACAAACTAAACACTGTTAATAAACGCGCCAATCCTTTCACAATTTTCTACCTCTTTCCATCAAACAGAAATAAAAGTTTGAAGCTAACAGTGGTTATTAGTCATTAGTCACTAGTCATTAGTCATGCTCTGCGGTAAGCCGCTAATGCGTCTACGTGAGAGCGCCAAGGACAAAGGACAAAAGACAAAACTTGATAGCTTAATTAACACAGCAGTCATCAGAAACTAATATACAGCGTATTAATATCCACAATATTTACTGTTACTGGGTTTGACTGGGGTTTTAGCAAAAATTTTTCTCGTTATCGGAGTGTCTCTATAGCTGTAATAGGCTTCTATCAATGATCCTGGTAGCATTCCCAACGAGACGAAATCTTTTCGGGGTGGCTGATTTTAGCTTCCAAGTAGAAACGAAGCCGTCTGATGTCTAATACCGAATAACCTAGCAAGAAGACTTGAGGCTGATGGACTGTTATGTAATATTTCTTAACTAATTAATTATTTACAGCATCATTCTTGATGTGCCATAGACTGGCTGGAAAAAGTTTTGCTAACAGAAGCCTAGAAGATCATTACAATACAATCTTGTGAATCCTGCTTTCTTCACGCTGCGATCGCAGCTAACAAAAATAGGCTATCCACCAAAATTGTGCTTAAAACTGCACCACCAAAGGCATACCAGTGTTTTTGCTTTCTACCTAAAGCTAAAATTCCCACTGTTAACAGCACTAAGGCGAGAATTATGGCCCAACTTTGTCCCCAAGGTGTTTCTACTTGCATGAGAGCATTGTGTAAGATTTGTGGTGCTAAATCTGCATCTACTCTCATAATTTGCCTCCAATAAGGCATCAAGTCTGCTAGATAAAAATATACGTCTGTTAAAACTGTACCGAATAAAGACCCTAAATAAAACCAGCTACCAACCTTGCCCCAACTCTTCGCTAGACACCAGCAAGCAAACGGTAAGCCTATAGATTCGACTGGCAGATGCCATACAGGTTCCCAACGTAACCAGCCCCAATAAATCGCTCCTGCTAACCAACTCCAGCTAAATCCTAAGAGCAAATCGCCCCAGACATAAGTTGCAGGACGTGACATTAAGTTAAAACTTAGCCACACCCAAAAAGCTGTCAGCGCTAGACTGAGAGTTGGTAGCGATCGCACTATTGGCGCTTCAACAAATACTGGCACTGATACCAAAAACACCGCCGCCGCAAACACTAACCAATTTTGTCGGGCAGAAATAGATAAGGGAAAAGAGGGAGAAAAGGAGAGTGCAGATTCCAATTGCCTGATGCCATTCTGCCCAGTATCAGCCAAATCCAACTCAGTATCAATAGAGGGTGTAGAAGCAGTGTAGGAGGACAGTGTATTATTAATCAAAGTTTTTAATATTTGTTACTAAACTTTATCTTATTTAAGATATCACATTTTAAAATCCCCCCCTGGGGCATTGTAATTATACAGACATTTCCCGGAGTGTGGGTAGAGACTAATGAAAAAGTGTGGGAGCAGGGGGGGACAAGGGAGACTTATTCAATAATTCTCCCTTGTCTCCCCCCTCTTCCTTGTCCCCCTGATCCCTGCCCCATGACGGCATCAGTCCGCTAAATATTAAAGTTTGATGAACTGGCAAAATTTCGTTGACTTATTCAGGTGGGTGTAAGAACATGGTCAGCGTCTTAGATGATGTTATTGATCGGTAAAATCGAATTTTCTATAAGATATTAGGTGCAGTAGAGAGTATATAAAGCAACATCATCATCTAGACAATGTTCATAATCATGTCTAGAACAGAAAAAAGGTATTAATTGCTATGGAGTTTATTCAAGCTTTTATTTTGGGCATTGTTCAAGGTATTACAGAGTTTTTACCTATTAGCAGTACTGCACATCTCCTGATTTTTACCAAACTATTTGGTTGGAAAGAGCTAGGTTCTAAAGATTTTGTTGATGCCATTCAATTTGGCAGTGTTATCGCAATTGTGGGGTATTTCTGGTCGCTGATTTCTAGCATTGTCAAAGGTGGAATCGAAGCATTCAAAGATAAAGATTGGCAACGTGAAGAGTGGAAAATTATTGTAGGGATTGTAGTCGGAACATTGCCTGCCTTAATTTTCGGCTTTCTTTTGAAAGACATTCTACCAGAGAGTGCATTAATTATTGCCATCATGTCAATCATCATGGCACTTTTACTAGCTTTGGCAGAAAAAATTGGTACTCGCAAGCGAGGTTTTGATTCACTGCAAATTCGGGATGGTATTTTAGTTGGATTGGGACAAACACTTGCTTTGATTCCGGGTGTTTCTCGTTCTGGCTCGACGTTGACGACTGCCTTATTTTTAGGATTAGAACGCGATACAGCAGCGAAATTCTCATTTTTGTTAGGATTTCCAACTCTTACCATTGCTACGCTGTATAAAAGTCTGAAAATCTTCAAGTTATTTCAAGCCCACGAGTTGCCCGATAACATTGTGGGACTGTTAATTGTAGGGATTATTTCAACCTTTATTTTTTCCTACCTATCAATTGCATTTTTGATCAAATACTTAGCAACCAAGAATACTTTGGTTTTTGTCTGGTATAGATTAGCATTCGGTAGCGCCATTTTAGCTGCGATCGCAGCAGGTTGGAAAGGATAATTAAATAATAGTCATTAGTCATTAGTCATTAGTCATTAGTCCAAAGTAAATGACTAATGCCCAATTCCCCATTCCCAATACTTCGACTTCGCTCAGTACAAGTTCCCAATTCCCATGAATATTAATCCCGCTCGAATTACCAAGGTTCTACCAGACTCAATCGCCGCAGAGATTGGCTTTGAGGCTGGGGATGCGATCGTTGCAATCAATGGTACGCATCCCCGTGATTTAATTGATTATCAGTTTTTGTGTGCGGATGAAGTTTTAGAACTAGAAGTTTTAGATGCTACTGGTAAAACTCATACCCTGGAAATCGAAAAAGATTACGATCAAGACTTGGGGCTAGAATTTGAAACTGCCCTATTTGATGGCTTAATTCAGTGCAATAATCGCTGTCCATTTTGTTTTATCGATCAACAGCCACCAGGTAAGCGCACCAGCTTGTACTTAAAAGACGACGATTATCGTCTGAGCTTTTTGTATGGTTCTTATCTTACCCTGACTAATTTGCCAGAAAGAGAATGGCAGCGAATTGAGCAAATGCGCTTGTCACCGTTGTATGTTTCTGTTCATGCAACAGAAGCTGATGTGAGAATTAGGCTGCTAAAAAATCAGCGTGCGGGACAAATCTTGCAACAACTGAAGTGGTTTCAAAAAAGGCGACTACAAATTCATGCTCAAGTTGTTGTTTGTCCTGGTATAAATGATGGCAAACATCTGGAACAAACTCTTAAAGATTTAACTTCTTTTCATACTGGTGAAGTCCCGGCAGTGGCATCGGTGGCAGTTGTGCCAGTTGGGTTGACACGGTTTCGGCCTCCAGAAGATGAACTTATCCCTGTAACTAGAGAAAAAGCTCAAGAAGTGATTTCTCAAGTGCAAATGCTCTCACGGCAATTTCGCCAACAATTTGGTTCTAGCGTTGTTTGGTTAGCTGATGAGTGGTTTTTGATTGCAGGTGAAGAATTACCCAGCGAGTCTGAATATGAAGAATATCCCCAAATTGATAACGGAGTTGGTTCGATCCAACTATTTATCAAGCAATTTGCCACCGTTGCAGCAGAATTACTCCCGGCAAAAGTATATCCTCAAAGAAAATTGACCTGGGTAGTGGGCAACGCCGTAGAAAAAGCATTTCAACCAATTTTGAAACGCTTAAATTGTGTTGAGGGTTTAGAGGTCAATATGCGGGCTTTATGTAGTGATTATTGGGGACAAACTATCAGTGTAACCGGATTACTAACTGGTCATGATTTACTTTTAAATTTAGAGAAGCAAGATTTAGGTGATGGGATTTTGCTACCCAATGTCATGTTAAAAAATGGAGAATTAGTGTTTTTAGATGATATGAGTATTGAGGAATTAGCTGGCAGACTAAATACAAAAATTTTCCCCCTAGCAGGAGTTGAAGATTTAATCAAAACATGCATTTCTAATTTTGTTCAGATTTAGTTATCAAAGATCAGTTGTTTTTCGGAGGTAATTTATTGTTATGCTGGATGATAAATAAGAAGTAATGCCTAATAAATAATCCACTGAGGAGTCAGTAGTGAAGAATCGGAAAGAGTTTCATGAAAAGGCAAATTCTCACATAAAGAAAGCCGGATTCTTCATTTTAAGTTTTAACTTTTTAATTTTAAATAGTTTTAGTATTTTGCCAGTCACGGCAGCGACTGAAGAACCTGTATTGAGCGTAGTGCATAGCCAAGAAAATGCGAATCAATGGACAGGGATAACTGACCGCTTGCAGACAATCGGGGTGAAATATTGTGTAATTCCCCTAACAGATGTCAAGAGTGGTGCAGATTGGGGCGATCGCCGGATATTATTTTTGCCAAACGTCGAGACATTAACGCCAACCCAAGCGATCGCTCTTGAAGAATGGATGAGTAAGGGAGGGCGCTTGATTGCTAGTGGCCCCGTAGGTAGTTTGTCATCGCCAGGAGTACGGCAGTTATTGCGATCGCTCTTGGGAGGTTATTGGGGATTCAGCCTCAGTGAAATAGAACAGATCAAGCCCACAAAAACCAAGATCCCAGAATGGGCAAATCAAACTGAACTCTTTGGCAAAATCCGTGGCGGCGTTGTGATTCCTAATGATATGGGCACTGAATCTCCTGCTGTTTGGAATTCCAAAGATAATCCAGCCGCAGTAGTGACAACTGAGCGTACTACCTTTTTGGGCTGGCGCTGGGGAACAGATACAGCCTCAGCCGCCGAGTTAGATAATGCCTGGTTAAAAGCTTCTATCAATCATTATTTCACAGCGCTAGCACCATCGAATCGGATGAAAAAAATAGCAGGAGGTTCGCCAAACTGCTCTACAACAGTAGCGACTGCACCGAGGGGGCAGGGAGCAGGGAGCAGG
>NZ_JACKZS010000326.1 GCF_014222285.1 Nostoc sp. UCD121 | reverse complement strand
AGGCACAGCGTAAGATGGCTGATATCTTGGTGGCTGCTTTCTTGCCAGTGGCGCGATATTCGAGCGGTAATTTTACACCAGAGCAGATCCGTTTTGCTTGTTGGGAAGCGCAGGACTCGTTGAATAAACACGGCAGTTATATGCGTTTGGCACTGTCGGTGGAACAACCGCAGTTTGTGGTGTCACAGCCAGCGTTGACTGCACCAGTTGTAGCGGTTAATGCCCCAAGTTACAAGAGTAATGTTTTATCCGAGCCTGAGATTTCAGGGGAAGCGGCTGATTCAATCAGACCCGCTTCAATAGTTCAAGGTCAGGCTTCGTCTCAAGAATTAGATGCGATTTTTGGCGCAGATTGAGCGAAGAATATTTGAACGATAGCCGCCGCAGTTGTAGCTGTTAACTGTTAGGCGGCTTTTGTCGTGCTTATGTAGTTTAGTGGTAGTAATTTTGAGGGCTATTTTTTTCTTTTTCGGTTTTGACTCTCAAAAACTTTCCGCCAAATATGGCGTACTGTGCGTCAGAAAAAGATGGATTACAAAGTTTATGCGCTAATTAGCGTGTTTAAAACTCGTTGGTAAATATGGGGATAAATCGGGTGACTTTTGGGATTTATTGGGAATTATTGAGCTAATGAGAATTTGGTGACTGGAAGATGTTGAAGAGGTAAAAAAATCAGGGATGAATTTGAATTTGCGTTCTGTAGAATTGGGATATATTGAGTTTAATTGCTGAGAATTGGTGAAAATCGGGAATTTGGGCGATTTTCGGTGTAATGCACAAAACAGCAAAATCAAAGCACAATTGTAATCTTTCACAAGATTTATTTACAAAGGCTGAAGGCATTACGGTATAGGCGTTTTAGCCTTTTAGGAATGATTATTAACAAGGGGTCAAAAACGGGGTAAATTTTTGTAGATTTAATGTTGAGTCTTGGTTCTGTTTCAAGTCGAATGCTCAACGTTTACTTTGAAAGTGATCAACTACGATAAAGCGATCGCGCATCTTGTGGTCAACCTAATCCAAGATAGAATCAGGAACGAAAAAATTAAATTGATGATGAGCCAGGGGTAAGCGATGGAAGCCAAAAGCGAAGTGACAATAAAATTTAGTGGCTCACTACCAACAGCTACACCTCTTCCGAACAAGAAAGTTGCAATCGAGTTGACCGATCAGAACGGCATAGTCTTCACTGCTCAAGTTAATGCAAAAAGTTGGCGGAAGGCGGAAACTAGCGCCTCAGAATTTGCAGACTGGGCTGGGGCTGTATCGGGAAAGCTTGGACAGCGCACAGAAAACGGGTTTGAGGTAGTTGATGCTGGGGTTCAAATCTTTGAAAAGAAGGCGAAGGAGGCCAAAGCAGATGTAGCGGCGGCTGAAGCTGGCGCAAGTTAATAGACAGACTTCCTTGGCGATCTCAGTTTTCTTTAAAAGCGATCGCTTTTCCAAACGTTAGTGTTTTCATATATATATTATTCAAGATTGTCAGCATGACCATTACTACCGATACACAGCAGTTATCAGTCAATAATCAACCGATAACGCCAACAGATTCTCTACAATATCGTGCAATTGGGCGGCTGTGGGGAAGGTATGTTCCAAGTAATGAGCTTATTTATAAAGGACAACTAATAACTGTTGATGGTGTAATCCTGAATGCTACTCTCAAAAAAAGAGCATCGAAAGTAGTTCAAGCTGAACTTGATTTATCACAAAATTATTTGTGGACTGTCTACCCTAAAACACTATTAGAAACCTCTGGCATAGGACTAGATGTGAGTTTAATAAGTGTGAGGAAACCATCGGAGGATACCGAATCAGTTCAGACGGAATTTCAGTCACTAGCTGATAATTTTTCTGTTCAAGGTCTTGTCGTATATCAGGATTTTAACTCAGGAATAGTAGAAGTCAAGATTCAGCAAGAGCCTCGGAGTATAAATGATACTCCCAAGAATTTTAAACTGAGACTAATCGGATTTTTACCGCCCAATTCGGTGAAGTGTTTCTGGAATTTTCAGGTACGGCGTGTGGGGACTGACTTAGTAATTCAATCAGGAGAATGCATTAAATATATGGGTGCTAGGCAATCAAAAATTGAAAAATTATCAACAATGCCATCATCAAATACCCACGAGCAAGCCGAAGTTAATCCAACATAACAGGCGTAATCATCACCCTGTTATTACTCATTTACTTAATGCCAAAGAGTGTATCCCTGCAAATAATCAGTTATGCCCAAACGTAAATCAAATCAAACAAATAGTTCACCATCACCAGAAATAGTCACGCCTCAAAAACCAGCTATTGTACGTGTCGTCAAGCAAGAAACTACTGATACCCCTGCACCATCTGAATCATCATCAACCACCGCACCAAAAGAAAATCAAAATAGTGTACCTGAGTTACACGTTTTGAATAACCAGAGTCAAAGCAAAGAAGAGGAGTCATCAAACAGTACCCCTCAAGCTACTTCTGAAGCTGGACTTCAAAAAGTAAATGCAGCTATAGACTCGTCTAACTTGACATCAACCGCAGAGATGGCAACAGTTAATGTAGAAGAATTAACTCAAAACTCTTCAAGCGAAGCAATAGAATTAGCACAAACAGAACGAAAAAATAAACAACCGCAACTAGAGAAACGAATACCACCATATAAAAAATTAGAGACAGTAACTAACTGTGAAGGACAGACTTTTACTGTTGGGGATGAGATCCAAGTGAGTACCTCTAACTTTGGCTCTCAATCGGCTGTAATTACATTTTTTTATTCAACGCCAGATGGAAGTATTTGGTCTAGTTATTATCCTTTGACTAAAGACCAATGGCGGCGCGGTTGCTGCCGGATTGAATATTTGAAAAAGCTTGATGAAAATTTTTGCAATGCTTAACGGTGTAAAAGCACAGTTATTGAAAAATTGTTGTGAAGCGATTTTGAAGAAAAGGTGATCACCGAAGACATCCACCGACAGTTCATTCTAAGATGGGCATATATACAGAAATCCTTATAGCGAACTCGAATTATTCGATTGTGTCCTTTTAGGCACATCAACCACATCAATCGCCCCCATATTCTGGGGGTATTTTTATGGCGGTAGTGGCGAAAGCGAGGTAACAATCAAATGAGCGTGGCTCACTACCATCTGAGGTAGTGTTAGGCGTAAGCTGTAGACATCAATGAATCTAGAAGACTTTGAGGCATCGATTACACGTTTGACTAAGAACGTTGAACACAGCCCAAGAACGCCCTATTTTCGTTTTCAGCCTCTATTTCTGAAATTGCAGCTATCTCGTTGGCTCAACCTGGGTGGCCGCCGAGATACGGATACCGTTGGCGAATTCCCCAAACAGCTAAACTGAACCGATTAGTTCAGCAATGAAACGATTGAGAACCTTCTGAGCAGTTTTATACCCAGTAGCTTGCTTACCTAACTTCAGTTGGGACAAAATGCGATCGCGTAAAATTTCAAGTTCTCTTATCGGTGGCAAACCGACAGGTTGTTTAGCGCTTGTGGTATTAGATATCTGATGTGACTCACTCTGCCGTGTAATACTTGGTTGAATGGGAGCTAAAAAATCTGAGTCTTCCCGTGTAATATAAGGGTTATCGTTATGCCTAACAATGTGTTCTAAATAATCAGCACGGGTTAAGCCTAAGCATTCCGAAGCAATACCAAGAGCCTTCCAAGTCTTATCTGTTAATCGCAAAGAACGTACTTCACGATAGTCATCATTCTTGAGCGCAAACTTTCCCTGAATATCTCGTTTCCACATAAACTTAACCGTGTATTACATCGGAAGCTTAACGGGAGATGAGGAGGTTTTACCATGTAATACACGGAATCAGACTTAAATCTTATTGATTTTTGAGTAACAGCCTAAACGGGTATTATCTAGCACACAATAGTGTCTGCCAATCTTGCAAAGTGTGAGGAACGAGTTTTAGCCCGTGGTATCTCCTCTAACCATGCAAAAACTCGACCTAGATTGATAGCGGCAGCCGTCAAAATATGCTGTAGATGAGTTTTAGCTAACCCAATATAACGGCAATCGCGCAATTCAAATCCTCGGATGCCCTGAGAGATAGTACCTTCAATGCCTGAACGCAGTTGATACTGTTTTTGGAACTGTTCAGTTTTTTGTCGCTCTCTGCCTTTTTGAAGGGCTTCGTAATCGGATTGCGCCTGTATAGTTAACCCGCGAGGGTTTGTTTTTGCATGAGTACATTGACTCCGAACTGGACAAGCCAAACAATCACGTTGCCGAAACTCAACGTAAATTACAGGTTTACCATAAACACTTTTATTCTTTTTCCAAAGGTAACTACGCTTACCTTGAGGACAATAGACTGCTTTCTGTTGCCAATCTATTTTAAAGTGAGATAAATCAAATCCCAGTCCGGCTTTTGCTTGCCATCCCACGTTCAGGGCTACTGGCCCCAACAGGTCAATGTTATAGTCTCGCTCTGAGGTAGAAAGTAATTGTGCTGATGTGTATGCTTGGTCAACCAAGTGCTGTTGAGGCAGGAGGTTTTTTTCTCCCAAAGCTTGGTGAATTGAGGGAACAACTGTTACGTCTTGAGTTGTGGCAGCAGTCGTTTCTACATGAGTGATAATGTGAGGTGAGTCTTCATCACAACTTTCTGTCAGATGCACTTTGTACCCTGTCCAGTTAGAGCCTGTCAAGAAACAACTTTTACAATTTATTGTCTAGGAAGCTTACTGAGAAAGCATTTCTAGCTCAAAAGAAGCAAGGTTGTTACATGACAAGCTCTTAGTAGTGCGTTTGGTGCTGTTACGAGCTTCTAAGTCATAGGGAGAGCGAATTCGTACCGCTCCCGGTGGCCCATCTTTTTCGTTGCGTAACTGAATCTTGTCTGTTGGTGCATAGTATTGCTGTAACCAAACTTGACGCAAAACTTCTACGGCTGGCAGTTGTCGCAGATCAATGGGGGAAGTTTGGGAATAGATATTATCGAGTAAATGAAAACCATCCGCACCAATTATCTCGGCTAATGCTTCCCTCTCGGTAGGTGTTTTAGGGAGTCGAGAATCTTCAAGACGTTTGCTATAGCGGTCGTACCACTCGGCCGGAGCTAGTGACTTCAGCCAAACAGGTGCAACTTCAGCCACAGCATTTAAGGCATAGCGCAGCGTTTCCCCTAAATGTTCCAGTCTGCTTAAATCCCTGACTACAGCTAGTATATGGGTTGAGTCAGTGCGCTGTTTTCCTCTTGCTGACAGTAGTTTGAGTTCCTGAAATTTCGACAGCATCAAGTCTAGTATTTGCTGCTCGACACCACCTCTTATTAAGCGATCGCGGAATTCGCTTAGAATACTAAAGTCAAAACCTGGATCTGTTAACTCTAGGGACAAAGCATATTTCCAGTCAATCCGCCCTTGCACTGCTTGCGCTGCTTGTCTATCAGACAAATTTTCTCGCATATTGCATTACCTGTAGCGAACTGCAAACATAAACGCTTCAAACCGCAAACAAGGCGATTTTGAAACCACATTCTCTGCAAATAAGGGT
>NZ_JACKZS010000032.1 GCF_014222285.1 Nostoc sp. UCD121 | reverse complement strand
ATATGGGCGATCGCTTCAAGATATCTGCAAGAGGTCGCTTTAGTAAAAACCCTTCAAATTGTTTCCCTGATTTACTTCTGGTAGTAAGAAGGAGAGCTTTTCACCCAGACATTATGGTTGTGATAAAAATCACCACGCTGTTCTAGTGTAAACCCACCCAGCAATAATCCCAACCAGACTTCTACCATCGGCATTTGCAACACACGTTGCAGTTTAACTAAAGAAATCTCATCTTTGACATTTATTAGGTAGTTAGCGATCGCGCTCTGCCATTTTTCCACATTTTCGTCTGATGCCAAATTGCGGACATCTTCTAAAGTTGTTACCTCATCAAGCATTGCCAAAACATTCGCTTTTTCAGCAGGTGCTGCTACAGAATCACCCTCCTGGTTAGGAGATGAAAATTGGTGTGGGCCATGTGGTTTAAAGGTTTGTGGTGTCTGTGGTTCAATCAAATCATCTAAATCTAGGTGCATTGTTGTCCGCACTAACCCAGCAAAGAGATCGGTGCTAACAATTGGCCCCAAAAGACTATTGCGATCGCGGGTATCTTGCAACAGCACTTCGGCGCGAGACTTAAGAATATCTGCAATTTGACTGAAGGCAAGCGCTGCGGTTAATAACTGTGCCTCCAAGGGTAATTTTTCCAGTTCGGCATCTAAACATTCCCACATCGGTGCTAGTGTTGATGTCGCTGGAGATTCGGACAACTCATCAAGCACATCCCAGATTGTTAATTGGCGGTATGTGGTCATCTCTAGGATTCGTTCTGTAACGGGCAGGGTCGCACTGAGCAGTAGCTTGAGGTAATCTCAAACATATATTAATTTAGTGCTGTTTTTGAGTTCGTCGAAGGAATGTTTTATTAGCCCTCTTTTGTCACTTTCAGAAAATAATAATCGAAGCAACATTCTGAAACTTTTATGTAGCCGAGCTTTGAGCTTTTATTTTCTAACAGTAACTCAAGTTTGTAGCCAAAACCCGGAGATGTAAGCCCTGAAATGCTTTCAGCGATTGGGTTCTACCAAAGTGACAAAAGAGGGTTAGTCTGAGTGGTGATTTTCTGCAAAGTAGGGAGTACCTAAAGCTTTAGGGGGTGTAGATTTCCCCGCTAATCCGACTAATGCTAATAAAGCGATCGCATAAGGTAGCATGACTAAAAATTGGTAAGGGATATTTGCCCCTAATGCCTGAATACGCAGTTGTAAAGCTTCTGTAGCCCCAAATAGCAAACAAGCTAAAGCACTACCTATAGGATGCCATCTGCCAAAAATTAATGCTGCGATCGCAATAAATCCTTTACCAGCACTCATCCCTTCGGCAAAAAATCTTACTTGTACCAGAGTTAAATAAGCACCTCCTAAACTCGCAAGACAGCCACTAATCACCACAGCGATATAACAAACAAATGTTACTGAAATTCCAGCCGTGCCAGCAGCTTTCGGAGATTCACCCACTGCCCGCAATGTCAGCCCAAAGCTAGTTTTAAATAAAATGTATGTAGTTAAAATAACTAAAATAAATAACAAATATACTAAAAAATCTTGCTGAAATAGTAGCGGTCCGATTAGGGGAATATTGGCTAAACCAGGAATAGTAATTGCCCCAATTCCAGGTAACTGCTGCGTACTACTGCCACCAAACACTAACCGGGCTAAAAACGATGTTAATCCAGCTGCGACGAGATTAATTGCTAGCCCAGATACCAATTGATCGACACGCAAAGTGACACACAAAACAGCATGGAGTAGTCCGACTAATCCACCTGCAATTAAGGAAGCGAGGATACCAAGCCAGGGATTACCTGTGTAGAAAGTGGCAGCAGCAGCAGTAAAAGCGCCTGTAAGCAACATTCCTTCTAAGGCGATATTTAACACGCCCGATCGTTCCGAGTACAATCCTCCAAGGGCTGCAAATGCTAGGGGGACGGCTAGGCGTAAGGAAGCGATTAAGTAATCGGAGAAGAAGTTGAGATTATTCATGGAGTTATTTATTAAACGCAGAGGAACGCACGAGGGAAGCGCAAAGTATCGCAGAGTTTTCTTTGTGTTCCTCTGCGTTAAACCTTAGCGCTCCAAAGCGTTTTTACTCTTATTTCTCTTTCCACCGCGAGACTGATAGCAATAAATAACACCATAAACCCCTGAATCGCGTAAACTACTGTTATAGGCACACCCGCACTACGCTGCATCACATTTGCACCACTGCGAAGCGCTGCAAAAAACAAAGAAGTTAAGACTACACCGACAACACTACCACGACTTAAAAAAGCGATCGCAATGGCATCAAATCCGTAACCTGGTGAAACTTGTTCAAATAGCCGATATTTCAACCCCATCACCTCACAACTCCCAGCCAACCCAGCTAAACCACCTGAAAAAGCCATCACCAGCATAATGGTACGTTCAACAGATATGTGGGCATAACGGGCAGCAGTAGGGTTAAATCCCACTGCTGTAATTTGATAACCTAGCGGCGATCGCACTAACAATACCCATAAAATACCTGCGGCAATTAAACCGAATAAAATCCCAGCATGGGCAAGGCTTTGGGGTAAGATAATTGGCAAACGGGATGTTTTGGCAATTAATGGCGAATAAGGACTAGGCGCACCTGTTGCCATTAATGGATTTTGGACGAGGTAGCTAACTAAATTCACCGCAATATAGTTGAGCAACAATGTAGTAATTACCTCATTTACTCCGCGCATTGCTTTGAGATAACCAGGAATCCAACCCCAAACTGCACCAAAGAAAAATCCTGCCAAAAGTGCTAGGGGGATATGAATCACCGCAGGTAATCCTTGCACGTATAGCCCAATTAAAGTACTTCCCAACGCACCCAGATAAATTTGTCCTTCTCCACCAATATTAAATTGCCCAGCCCGCAATGCTACTAACACGCCCAAACTAGCGAACAATAGCGGTGTCATTTTGGTGAGGGTGTTACCAAATCCAAAGTAGGTAGAGATAGATTCTTGAAATAAAATGCTGTATGCGGCGATGGGATTTGCCCCAGCAATTAGCATGAGGATAGCACCGACGATAAGGGCGGAGGTGATCGCAATTAGGGGTGATAGGATTGGTAACAGGAATTTCATGCGATTAGTTGCGATCATTGATTAACCCCACCAGCCATCAAAAAACCAATTTCTTCAACCTTCGCCGTGGCTGCATCCAAAATAGCCAAAAACTCACCTCTGTAGATTACAGCAATGCGATCGCTCATTGCCATCACTTCTTCTAACTCATTAGAAATATACAAAATTGCCGCACCGCGATCGCGTTCTGTTAAAATTCGAGACTGGACGGCTACTGTCGCCCCGACATCTAACCCTCTTGTGGGTTGCATAGCGATAATTAAAGCTGGTGTTAGCGCCAGTTCTCGCGCTAACACCACTTTTTGTTGATTTCCTCCCGAAAGCTGACTTACCTTGATATCAATCCCATTCGCCCGAATGTCAAACTCTTGCATTGCAGCTTGGGCACGATTAACGATCGCTTGTGGTTGTAACAAAAAATGGCGACAAAATGGCAGATATTTAAAAGCTTTTAAAATCAAATTTTGGGCGATGCTAAATTGCAACACCAATCCCATTGTCTGCCTATCTTCTGGAATGTAGCCCACTGAGGAATGCTTGGGCGTAAACTCAATTTTACCCTGCTTAATAGTCCGCACAAGAGCAATGGCATCAGCTAATTCTCGCTGTCCATTTCCATCGACACCAGCAATTCCTAAAATTTCTCCCGCCCGCAGTTCAAAAGATACATTATTTACAGCAGGGATATTTCTTTCATCAGCAACTTGCAAATTTTGCACCGATAGGATGATTTCTCCTGGTAATGTAGAACTTTTATTTAACTGTAAACTTACCTCCCGTCCTACCATTAATGTTGCTAACTGCTGAGGTGTAGCTGCTGAAGTTGATATTGTTGCTACTACCTTTCCCTGGCGCAAAACTGTTACTGAATCACAGAGATTCATGACCTCTTCTAATTTATGACTGATAAAAATGATTGTGTTACCTGCGGCTGCCAATTGTCGCAAGATAGCAATTAATGATTCTACTTCTGGCGGGGTCAAAACTGCTGTAGGTTCATCAAGAATCAACAACTTTGCTCGACGGTAGAGAACTTTGAGAATTTCTACCCGTTGTTGTGCCCCAACAGATAGATTTTCAACTTTGGCAGTGGGGTCAATTTCTAATCCATAAACTTGGGATAATGCGGCAATTTCTTGCTGTTTATCTTGTAAATTTAGCCGCCAAGTTTTCTCCATCCCTAAGATGATATTTTCGGTGACAGTCAATTTCGGTACAAGCATGAAGTGTTGGTAAATCATGCCAATCCCTAATTTAATTGCCTCATTTGGTGAATTAATTTTTATTGGTTGTTCTTGAAGATAAATCTCCCCAGCATCAGGTTGATAGAGTCCACTAATAATATTCATTAAAGTACTCTTACCTGCACCATTTTCGCCTAGTATTGCATGAATGGTTCCAGATGCAACAGAGAGGTTGATATTGTCGTTAGCAATAAAAGACCCAAAGCATTTGGTAATCTTGTTTAAGCGTAAATAGTTCATATTCACTAAAATGATAGCTCGTAATGAGGACTTTATTCCTCAAAATTTGGAGTAAAGTCCTCACTACAAAATTTTTTTAATCTAGTCTACTAAACCTATTGCAGTACAGCGTAATAAGCCGCCCATTCCAAATCGCCAAAAAATCTGCTCTCTAAGCTTTTTAACTTCCGCTCTGCGGTACTATACTGTTGCTTTTTTTAGGCAGCGCGTATCTTTTCCAGCCTCTTTACAGTCTTCAAAAACGATTTTTTTATTAACAATATCTTGCTTTGCATTCAATACCTTTTGCTTTACTACTTCTGGTATAATTCCTCCAAATTTTCCTAAAGATAAGATATCTGTTCTTTCTAAGCCAATTGTATATATTTGTCCTTTGATTTGTTTTTGTTTAGCTAATTCTGCTATATAAGCGATGGCTAAATCTAAGCGTTTTACAGCGCTGGTTAAAACAGCTTTTGGTGCAACATCTAATTGATCCTTGGTGTTGCCAAAAGCATATACTCCTTTTTCACCTGCTGTTTGTAAGACTGCGGCTGAGGCATTATCTAACCATTGATAGATCACATCAGCACCAGAAGAAATTAATGCGAGCGTCGCTTCCTTGGCTTTGGCAACATCATTCCAATCACCTGTAAAAGTAGAGGTAATTTGGATATTTGGTTTAACAGACTTTGCTCCTAATTCAAATCCCCGGAGTTCTCCCTCGGTAGCAGGGAACTTCTCTCCAGCAATATAAGATAATTTATTAGATTTAGTGACAGAAGCACCGATAATGCCACACAAATAACTAGCTTGTAGGTGATCTATTCGTAAAGAAGCAATATTCTCAGCCTTAAGATTACCATTCACACCCACAAAAAAGGTGTTTGGGAACTGTGAGGCCACTTGTTCAATTGCGGCATCAAATTGTCCGCCATGCGCGAAGATGAGATTGTAGCCTTTACGAGCAAAATCTGTTAGTACTTCTGTTTGATCTGCTTGTGCTACTTTTTCTACATAGGCGGTTTCTGCACCTAGCTTTTGTTTTGTTAGATTAATTCCTTCATAACCAGATTGATTCCAGCCTTTGTCAGTAATCATTCCAGGGAGAGCGATCGCTATTTTAAACCCTTCAGTACCACCCGTTGCTGTTGGTGTTGTCGGCTTATTACTGCAAGCTTGCACCACTAAGCTAGTAGCAAACGCCGCTGAACCAAACAAGATAAATTCACGCCGACTAAAGCTTGTTGTCATACCTCGCCTTCAGATAGATAGTTATTTCAAAACTCTAAAGTCGTAGGTGGCCTTTTGGAAACAATTTCTCCCGGATTTCTCAATCAAGACACAAAAACCTCTCTCCTCGCACAAGTTATCGTTCCAGTGACAATACTAAACTGTTCAGTTTAGTTACTTATTGCCTTGATGAGGAGTATTAGTCATACTCTTAAGTTATTCATAACTTGACTACATTTGCAAGCGATCTCTACACATAATGAAAAACTTTGACTCAAACTTCCGCCCCGTTCCTTTTGCTTATATTGGAAGCACAGTGGAAGTAACACCTAAAATTGTATGTGACTTCAGGTAGAATTCGCCCAAGACAGAAGGTAAAAGTTGTCCGCCTCGTCACTTGACACGATCTGTATCTTTGGATATCATTCAACTATATGGTTGAATCAAATATAGCCCTTGATAAAATTTTTGCTGCTTTGGCTGATGTGACGCGGCGAGACATTCTGAAGCGGGTATCAACAGCAGAACATACTATCGGCGAATTAGCACAACCCTATGCGATGTCTTTTGCAGCGATCGCAAAGCATATCAGTGTGTTGGAGAAAGCCGGACTGATTATAAAGCGTCGAAGTGGTAAGGAGAAAGTTATTCAGATTCAGCCGAAAACTCTCAAAGTAGCCGCAGCGTATCTGGGCGAGTATGAAAAAATCTGGAGTGCCCGCTTTGATGCTCTGGAAAAACTACTAGAAGATCGATAACAGAGTAGCAGGAGGGTAGTATGGCAAATCTTACAGTAACAGGGGAGAGAAAATTCACAAAATATCTTCGGTACTGTCACAATCAAGGCTTCGTTAGAAAAGGTATTTGAAGCATATACCAAAGAGGAACTGTTTGCTAGTTGGTGGTGTCGCGGTAATCCAATGAAAGTGTATCACTTCGATTGTCAAGACGGCGGCAGTTGGCACATTGCTGAACAATCAGAAGACGGTCACGAGTATGAGTTTACTGGCTGTTTTCATGAAGTCGCTCTAGATAAACGAATCGTGCAGACATTTGAATTCTTGGGGATGCCGGAACGTGGGCATGTCATGCTCGAAAAAGCTGAGTTTGTAGCAATTGACGAACATACAACTGAGATTCGTACCCATAGCACAGCAATGAGCCAGTCAGACCGTGATGGCATGGTTGCTAGCGGCATGGAAAGCGGCTGGCGGCAGTCCGTTGAAGCTCTGGGCAAGCTTTTAGAACCAAACGATTAATTACAATTGCGATGGCTACGCCGACCAAAGGTACGCGTAGCCATCGCAATTGTGGAATATTCTGTCAGCTAAAATCCAGAAAGTGTATCCTTGTAGTAAAAGCAAACGTCTATGCAAGTTACATTTGACTTACCTGATGAAGTTGTCAATCAGCTTCAACCCTTTGCAGACAAACTGCCTCAAATCCTAGAGTTGGGGTTACGAGAATTGAATGCGATCACTCAGTCAGGATTTTCAGGTATGGCTGAAGTCGTAGAATTTCTGGCAAGCCTACCCACTGCTGAAGCCATTATTGCCCTGCGTCCTTCTGAATCCCTGCAAGCTCAAATTAACACTCTGGTAGAAAAAAATCGGACGGTAGGTTTAACCGCAACAGAAGAGCAGCAATGGCAAGGGTATCAATATTTAGAGCATATTGTCAGAATGGCTAAGGCTAGAGCCTTCTTGAAGATCAAAGAAGCTGACGCAGAATCAGCAAAACCTATATTCCTGTAGCTCTCCGAAGACAGGTTTATGAACGGGCAAAAGCTTGTTGTGAGTATTGTCTGATTCCTGATGTCGCTACCTTTGCGCCTCATGAGATTGACCACATTATTGCTGAAAAACATAGTGGACGGACTGAAGCGGAAAATTTAGCACTATCCTGTACTCTGTGCAATAAGCACAAAGGAAGTGATCTCGCCTCTGTCGATTCAGAAACCGGAAAAATCGTACCCTTGTATCATCCTCGCCAAGACATCTGGCATGAACATTTTCGCCTGAGTGGGTCTGAATTTGTGCCTTTAAGCCCCATAGGTCGGGTTACGGTTGGGTTATTGCAGTTAAACCGTCGTGACAGAGTTGAGGAGCGTCAGCTTTTACTACAAGCTGGAATAATCGCTCCATAAGATCGGCGATCGCCTCAATGTCCCAAGCTCATAACTTGAGCAACCCAGTTTGAAACCATAAAGCAAGCAAGTTGCTCATCTTATCCTTACAGTGACATGATGCTACACTGTACTACAAAAAAGGGAAATACAAAATAAGATACCCTTATCTTTTATCCGACATAAACTACGATAAAAAATACTTGTTTTTATATAGCCTTTTGTTCTAGCTGTTAAAATAATTTTATTAAGCTAGAACTAATTGGAAATTATGCCACGTAAGATATGTGGACTTGGCTTTGACTGTGCCTCAATGATGTTGCAACCGGGTATTGACCCTGGAGAATGCTTCAATTATACAACCTGTGGAGCAGCTCTTAAGTTGACTCCAGATGAGGAGATCGAACTAATTCGCGTGCGGGAGATTGCGTCTTACCAACGGCAACAGGAGTGGGAACGCACAGAGGAAACCTTTAGAACCACGCGCCGCGAAGCGGCAGTGATGATGCTGATGTCGAGAGGTTGTCCTCAAAGTGCACAATCGCTGGGCGTTGCTGCACAAATGGAAGCGATCGCCGCCTGTGTTGAACAATTGCATCACAACTTAAATAATCTAGAAGGATGCTACATTGCTCCTGGCGGCTGTGAAGTACATCATTATAATGTGAAGCGCCCAAGTGGAGTTTATGGATACAACAAACTCACTGCTCCTGAGCCAATATTTGAACCATCCGAAAAACAGCAGAAAGTGAAAGTTGTTCATTTAAGCCATGATGACGATCCGCGAAACACTGAAGCACGGCTGGGGATTGAGCGCCGAAATCAGTTAACTCGTGTACGAACGCTCTTGGCAACAACTGTGGAACTTTTACTTGAGGCAGCCAATACCCTAGACTAGTCAAAGAAACTAATCAGAGTTTTGTGCATTTAACTTGACCTTGAAATACTGCCGCTTTAGTTTCGAGTCGCCCCGGTTGGCGTACTGTTTGGAGCTTTCAAAAATAGTTATTAGTTCCCGTTTCTCCATCTCCTTAAAAAACCATTCCCAACGCTCCAAGTCTTCAGGTGGCGCAGTGAATCGTAAATCGTTAATCTCACCCATTATCATCACCCCAGCTGATTGCATCTAAAAACTCAACAGCATCATTCTCCCAGGTTTCTCGCTGTCTAGACTGTCTAGCCTGACTATCTTCTTCAACTATCACTATGTTGGGAGGGTCGAGGACATCCAGGCGTGACTCAATCAGAGCGATCGCTTCTGCTAGTGCGGCAATTTGTTTTCTATCCTTCCTAACCTCACCCATCAAACTTATCTGAATCTCAACTATTCGCCGCTTCAGTTCGTCTACCTCTGACTTAGTGACAGCTGGTTTAGGTTGGGTAGATTGGGTAGATTGGGGAACTGTCAGGCGATTTTTCAAGGCATCTAAAACAAACTCTTTGAGAGAAATACGTTCATCCTGCGCCCGTGTCTTGACAGTCTCAAGTAATTCTTTCTCCCCCTCACCATCAAACTTGATGTTTAATTGTGGTCGGCTCATGGCTAGACTTGGGTAGCTTTGTCTACCCAAATCATAACTTAATCGCGTTCCCCCTTGGGGTTGCCGCAGGCATCGCTAGTTTGAGTTGTCCTCTAAGTCGTTGCGATTATCTGCATATATTTCATATATCCATTCAGCACACTCTAGGTCAAGCGAAAATGCCATATCTTGTACCTGCTGACTGAGTTGCTTTACTTCTTCTGACTTTGCATCATAACTTTGCAAACAATCTTCAGCCTCTTCAAATAGTGCCTTGAGTTCTGGATCACCAGGATCTTTTAAATACTGTTCAAATTCTTTATCAGGATTAATGTTCATAGTTGCACCTTATAGTCAACCTGCTTTGCCTGTTCATAAGCGGCGTTGATTGCAGCCATCTGATCAGCAGAACCGCCGTTATCTGGATGATGTTGTCGTGCCAGCTTTCTGTATGCCTCTTTTACCTCTTCGTCGGAAGCACGGGGGCTAATACCAAGCACATCCCACCATTTTTTTTCTTGCTGAGGTGGTAGTGCTTGATACCCCGCAAATGCTTGCTCTAAACTCCCTACTCCCCATCTCTCCATTCCGCGCATAGCTGCAATGTGCAAGCCAATTGCTCTGAGATTATGTTTTACCTTACGCCAGCGATCGCAACACAGAGCATAACTTTTATCTTTAATTTTGAAATAAACAGCAACGCCTGGATCGTCTGGTTCTTTGGGCCTTGCATAGGGTAAACCGTCTTGGCGCGTTGGTACATTGCTAGAAATGATGATATTCTTTGCTCCCAACAGCCGAAGCTCGTTAAGTAGGTCATTTCGTGCAGTTGAGAAATTAACCTCAAATCGCGCAGCTTCTCGCTTGTGCTGCGGCGTTCTGGGGTAGATGGTTGTCCAAGTCAGGGGATAGGCTGAGATGTCATTTGTCATTGCTGCGATCGCTCCTCCCAATCATTAATCCTCTACTCAAGTCTGAGAAATAGCAACTTTTGTCGTTTAAGCAACCCAGGTGATGCTGTTTCTTACTTTGAGGATGAAAGCGGGACAGACAAAGAAATTTAAGACCCACAACTTCACAATTTCCTTGCGCGATAATGGCTAGCAGCCAGGGGCATAAACTGATTGATAATTATGTCTGGTGCTGTAATTGCTTGCTTCAATGAGTGCTGAGAAGTTTTCAAGTTGCAGCGTATTAAACTTGATAATTCCAATAATTCCTTTGAATTGAGTATCATTCATAAACGATTGGTCGGCTTGGGCAGTTGCCTTTTGTCCCCACAATAGCCCTAACCGTCGCATTCGCCACAAACCCAAGCGGTGAATTTCTTGCCCAGGAATCAGGAAATCACCGTCATCGGTTCGTAAAACGGTCTGTCTTTGACTGTAAGGTTGAATTGTTCCTGAAAGCATTAAAGTTTCTCTGACACCAATATTTGCTACCATTTCAGATTAACCCACAAAGTGTAATCGCCTGCGGCGAGAGTAGCCCATCTTTAGGTACTCTTTACCTAAGTATTTTTCAGCTATTCCGATGTTCTCTAAAATACACTATTGCTGCCTGGGGAGATTCGACTTCAGCCAGGCGTTGCACCATACTGTGCTTCCAAGTGGGCAATCGAAGGATTAACTCGTTCTTTGGCACAAGACCGAATGGTATAGCAACCATACCCCTCAATCCAGGGATTATTCATACAGATATGCTTTCTATTAGCTTTGGAGAAGAAGCTGCTAATTATAGACCTGTGTCTGATTGTGTATTGAAAGCCGTTCCGTTTATTCTCAATTTAAAACCCAAAGATAATGGGATTCCTAAAACCCTTTCATATTTCATGAGATTGATCGTGCGTAAATTGTTTTGACTGTCCCTGAGCGCTTACAGAACAGGGACGGAGAATTTCGCCGAATTTGTTAAAAAAGTAGGAACTAATTTGAAATATTAAGAACTTTTGGCTCAATTACTGTACCGTCCAGAAGCAAAACGATCTCACTGCGATCTAAATAATAAATATGCTTATCAATTACTGGAACAAACACAATATGCCAATACCATAGAAATGGCTTTGGATGAGGTTGCAGAGATTTAATTGAGGCAGCTATACATACATAAGAGTTGAATTGAGGTCGCTTTCGATAAGCTTCAGCCCGACCAATTTGAATAGCCTCGCTCATTGATAAAGGCACTGCTGACAATTCAGGATTCCAGGTGGAAGCTTTTTTTAAAAGTGAGAGGGACACCTCGAAGTAAAGCTTTTCTTCTTCTGTACTGCAAATTAGCAGAGTAATTATTGTATCTTCAAGCATCAAAGCAAATTGTAGATTATCTTAGTTAAGAAAATATCAAATTACTAGGGTTCAACACCATAAGAAACGGGATGAATATGAATATGTCCTTGCATAAGTAAGCTTGGTAAAGATTTGGGCTAATAAAAAATGATTATCAAATCAGGAGTCATGCATAAATTCAACCAATGCAATTGAAAGGGGTACAGAGGGTATAGATGGAATGGCACTAAGAAAAGCTCTAAGCTATGCGGAATAGGCACTACAGATTTTAAAGCTATTGAACAGTGAAGGTTCAGGGAGGGGATAGGCAATTGTCCTTGATGTAATACTGCGATCGCCAGCGAGAAGAGTGGGTACGCCATCGCTGTGCCTGACAAAGACAGTGGAGTTAGATGTACTGATTGTCCAAAAAATTTTTTTAGGTAGGAAAAGCTTACTCGTTCATGAAATACTTTCCTTGATACGAGCAAGCCAACATCATAAATACTACTGTGACACTACGAGTACAAATCCTCAAGGATAAATTCAGCCAAAGTTTGGGGCTACCCTTTAAAGAACTATTACCATCATCTGTAATTGAACAAGCACTCTCGGAGCTAAAAATTAGATATTATAGGCGATTATTTGATCCAATAGTAACGCTTTGGGCGTTTTTATCTCAAGTTTTAGATGCTGACAAGAGTTGTCATAATGCAGTAAGCAAAGTCATTGCTTATTTGGCTGAAATTGGTGTAGAAATTCCATCATCTGACACGAGCGCTTATTGTCAAGCTAGGTCTAGATTACCAGAAGAATTTTTAGAAACCCTTTTTAGTCAGGTTGGGAAAAGCTTAGAACAAAAGGTAGAGATAGAGCATTTATGGTGTGGAAGAAATGTATTGGTAATAGATGGGTCTACGGTATCGATGCCAGATACTCCAGATAATCAATCATGCTACCCTCAGCCCTCTACTCAAGCATCTGGATGTGGATTCCCAATTGCGAAAATCGGTGTGATATTCAGTTTAGCTACTGGAGCCGCTATTGCTCTATGCATAGATGTTCTAAACACGCATGATATTAAATTAGCCAGAAATTTATATCAGTTTCTTAATCCATTGGATATCCTTTTAGGAGATAGAGCATTTTGCGCTTATGCTGATTTGGTTTCTATCAAAAATAGAAATTGTGATGCACTTTTTAGGAAACACCAGTCCCGAAAAACCACGATGCGAAAAGGTAAAATAATTGGATCAAGTGACAAGTTAGTAACTTGGTATAAGCCTAAAAAATGCCCACATGGATTGAGTAAAGATGAATTTGATGCTTTACCTTCAACTATAACTGTACGAGAGATTTATTATTACATTGTTGTTCCTGGCTTTCGCACTGAACGAGTTAGCTTAATTACTACTCTCTTAGATACAACAACTTATTCTACTTTAGATATTGTTGGGCTTTATGGTCAACGCTGGGACGTTGAACTGGATTTAAGACATCTTAAAACTACTTTAGGGATGGACATTTTACGATGTAAAACTCCTTCAATGGTACGTAAAGAAATTTATGCCTATTTGCTAGCTTACAATCTACTTCGCGGTTTGATGTGGTCGGCAGGTACTACTTACACTACTCCTCCGTTACGCCTATCACTGCAAGGTACTCGCCATCATTTAATTAACTTTATTCCCGAATTATTAGCCGCAACTTCAACAAAGCGTCTTACGATTTATCGCACTTTACTCAAAGTTATTGCTCACAAAGCTATTCCTGACCGTCCTGCTAGAAATGAACCACGAGTCCGTAAACGCCGCCCGAAAGCTTATCCCTTAATGACCAAACCCCGGCACGAATTACGAAAGCAGTTGCAAACTGCTTAATCCACAAGCGTTTCGGCTTTTCTTAGTGCCATTCGGGTATAGATGTATAAGCGCTCTGTAATCATGGGGGTCGTCTACCCACAAAAATTATCTACCCGAATATCCCGCCAGACATCAGACACTTGCCAGCCGGAATTACCCACTGATTGTACTGGAGGGTTGTCAAGGAGCGGAATATAGTCAGGAACTCTAGGCTCAGAAATTGTTACTGGTTGCTCCTCAACCTCAACCACAGGGGCAGTAGAATTGTCAGTATTAGCTTGAAGAAGTTGGTCTTCAGCCTCCTCGATTAATTTCATCTGTCTCAGGGTAAGCTTGTCGGATTTTTTGATGATTTTCTTTGTATGTATCTCATTAGAAGTATTCATTGAGTATTCCCTCGAAGGCATTGGTTTAAAATTTGTCTGAGTAAAGTTGCAAGAATTTAGGTATTAATAATTGCACAGAATTAACAAGGTACACCAAATCGATGGAAAATACGAGTCCCTTGCTGAATAATTTATTAATTGTGTACAAATCTGTTTTTGGGTAGATGTTCCAGCATAATCTGTTGCACAGATGCAAGTATTAAGCGTAAGCGTAGCTCGCCGCAGGCATCGCTTCTTTCCTCATGACTGTAACTCAAGACTGTTTTGCGTTTTTGACTCCTAATAAGCAGATAATGGATGGTTGAGAGTTCTCGCTCATTAGGAACAGCGTTGAGAAACTTATCAGGTGAGAAAGGCACAATCTTAGTGGGCAATGGATTTCTGAGTGCCCATCGCATCAATGGTGATGATATCTGTGAGTAAATGATATCTCGTTCTTTCCACTCTGGGGTCTTTCACTTCTGTGAAATATTCCTGAAACCTACTGGTAATGTCAAAGCTATCTACGCTGGCTGCAAAAGATGTTTTAGTTTTACGCTTCTTCTTCTCAAAGGAAAGTTGACATTACTTTGATATGGCAGTTCGATGAATTAAATCTTACCCTACCTCAGATGGTGTCACTTTGTTTTCCACCTTATCGCTGATCAGGTAAGTCCTCTGCGTAGAGCGATCGCATCTGCAATGAATTACAATCTTGGCATTACTATAACGGATCAACCGGATGGACAAACCTACTGGCATCAATGAGCTGCTATGACCAACCGAAACATCGATCAACGGAATCAGCACTGGAGCAAAATTTTAGTTTGGGTCGGACCTCTAAGTTGGCCAGTGACGTCAACACGAGAAAGACTATTTTCATACATGAATAACTGTTGCCGATATACTTCATTTACCACTAATAGTATTTTATATTTTTGGACATTCAGCCACTCCAGCTTGGCTCCAGAGGCTATTAGCCTATCTATAGAACCCATTTGACATCTTAGGAAGGGTCTGCAAGCCTCTTAATCATTAGCCTGATGAAGCAGAGGTTGAGTTTGGTAGTGGCACCAGTTAGTGTTCGTTCAAAGTTCTTAACCAGAATTTTACAACGCTCCATCCAAGCATTGGAGCGCTCGATTACCCATCTGGCTACTGCCGGAACAAATCCACATTTTCCTTGTGCTGCTTTCTCTTGTTTTGAGGGTTTCGTAGAAAGTTGAAACTGGATTTTGGTCATGATCTCTGGGTAAATCTGCTCTAACTCCTGAGTCAAATATTCTGGATGATACCCGTGGTCTAGTAGGATGGTGATCTTGGGAATATCGATTGGTTTTGACTTGAAGTAGTCGATGTTGAGAGTAAACTTCTCTTTTAATCCGGCATCATCTGAGACATTGGCGCGAGTGCAGTGCGTAAAGAAGGGAAACCCAAGGGTATCAATAGCCAGATGCCTTTTAATACCATTGGTGGCTTTGTAGAAACAAAAACCTTTCGACTCCACATTGGCATTGCAAGTATTTTTTACCGCTTGGGAGTCAATGATGATCAACGTCGTCCAGTGCGGTTTTTTTTTACCTGTTCACGGACTTGTCCATGCAGGACACTCATTAGTTCCTCGAATACTCCAGCAGCTCGCCACTGTTTGTAGTGCCAATAGACGGTGGAATAAGGGGGGAAATCTTTAGGTAAGTCTTGCCAATTGCACCCATTTTTCAGTTGATAAAGAATTCCATTGAAGATATCTCGTTTTGTCCAGTTGCTTGGTCGAGTCTGCTTCTTATTCGGTAATATCTCTTGCAATAAGGGTTCAAAAATTTCCCATTCTGCATCAGTGAGGTCGCTAGAATACGCCATTAGTATTGGATTTCAGATGCTGAAGAGTACCTTAATTCAAAACCTCATAAGATGTCAAATGGGTTCTATAAGGGTAAAGTTTTGGCTGTTTAATACTCGGTTTATTTACGCCGTGCTGTACTAGATTCTTGGTTGACTTTGTACTTTATTACGAAACCGTTGCATTTTTCCAATACCGAACAAACTCAGCATTGTGAATAACCCCAGGACAGTTGAAGGCTCAGGGACTACTCGACCCTGGATGTAGTATTGTGACTTTTGCCAGACAATATCAGCAGTTTCTCTCCCCATTTTCTGTCCGACTAAATTTGCATCATCAAAATGAATACCACCGTAGATACGAGAATTTCCAGCTTGCGCTACAGCATCTGAGAAAGTATCCCAGTGTAAGGTGATATCGTTGGCAAATCCTCCGGGTTCAATACCAGAGTTTTTTGATACTTTACGCGATACACCAAAAGCATCGCTGCCAGTGTACAGCTTCAAAATTTCCCCCATAGAACCACTATAAATGCTGTGTCCTGAGACGAATTCGCTAAAAGGAGGAGTGGCAGTAAAAGGAGGAGCAGCACCAGCACCAAGATAAGGTTGCCAGTCTTTACCGGGTATCCATTTGTTACCCTGACCTGGGCCTGCCCACGCAAAAATTTCTTGTTCACCAGTTTCTGGATTGATGCGGAAGTTCACACCATCGTTTGGAAATAGACCTTTACTTGCCAAATAGTGAATAGCTGTCTGGGGACGTTCCGAATCGAATGCAATTTTAGCATCCCAACCGGCAATGCTGGCATCGAAAGCGGCATTATTTAAAAGAAAGAACAATTTGACATCATCATCAACGGTATAGTTCTTGTTAGTGGAAACTTCTTGAGCAAGTTGGTTCCACAACCCAGATGTTGTCAATCTTCCCGCCGCCCAGAATTCAGCGATCGCTTTTTGCTCATCAGTGAGGTCAGCACTGATTTTAATAATTTTTTCAGCCTGTTCTATGTAACCATTTGGGTCTTTAAAGTAATTCTTAGGGCCTTCTGTCGGTCGCAACTGATCGCTTGATTTCAGTGCAAAGGGGGTCACTTGATTCCAATAAGGAGTGAGGAACTCTTGCACACTACCATTCGGCAATTTTACTGGCTGCCAGCGATTGGGATCAATAATGGTACTTGGATTTGTGTTGGTAATAGTATCAGGAAAGTTTACGGGGGTATATCCTGTGTAATCAGAGAATGGTTTTCCTGAAGGGCCTAAACTACCTGACTCATTAGAACCGTCGTTTTGCCGAGAATTTATTACTGATTGTGCAGTTTGTAGCCCAATTGTTGCAGGTATACTGGTGATATTGGTAGGATCTAAACCTAGTTTGCCCATTTCGCTATCAAATAAGGCTTTCTGCGTGGGAAATTGGTTTAAAAGAGTGGTGTAGGCAGCATAGCTGATAGCCTCAGCTTTATTATTAAGAGTATTTTCTAAAAGAGGGCGTTGTAAATCTGGAAACCGAGTACCAATGGCTACTGGATCGTATGCAGCCCACGCATCAAAAATTCCAGTATTCACAATATAGAAAGAACGTGCCGACCGTGTACCTGGTATAGAGTTTTGTATCGCCTCTAGAGTAACGTTATTCCAATCCTTAACAATCGACTGATCAAAAGTTGCAGCTTGCACTGGAGAGGCGATTAGAGTTACACCTGTTAGCGCTATTCCCAGCGATACGTTGATTTTCATAAAATCTCCATTCAATAGTTATCACTTGTAAAGAACTTGATCAATTTGAAGTGAGAGTTTGAATTTTTGTTAGATATAACAGTCCTAAATGATTTATGAACTTTTCTGTTGTTCCACTAGGAAACTTGATAATTTTCATAACTCAAATAGGGTTTTGATCCACTACAAAATAAACTTGAGTATTTTGATAGTCAGGAAAAACCCCACTAATTTATCCTGAATAATATTGGCTCTCCTAGACTAGCTATAACAAATTAATACTTAATATCAGGTTAAATCCTTACATAGTCTGGGATTCAAGAGTAATAAAGTGAATTTTTATTCAACTCTTGATTTTATTTTACCGAAACCCTGTTATATAAAGCGTTTGAGCCATTTTTTAGTGTTAATTTATCAACCCAAGTCTGGGAGAGCCATAATATTTAATTTGGGTGGCTTTTTGCTGCTGTATAATTTGCAATTGTCCGAGTCTTTAAATCTTCTAACTGCTCTGGAGTATATTGAGTTTTAATCCAAGCGGGACGCTCTTTTAAGCGATCAACCCAAGCATTCAGTTTTTGATAGTCATTTAAGGGAACGCCCACTAAAGGTAAAAATAGTACTACAGTTCCAGCTACAGCCTCAGCAAGAGTTATATTTTCACCACCAAAGTACGGACGATGATCTAATAAACTTTCAAAAAACTGCAATATTGTTAATATTTTCTTCTTCACTTGATCAAAGCCTTGGTGAATACTAGTTACTTGCACAATACACTAAGACTGCAAGACAATTGTCTGTATCTTCCCATGAATACAACAATACCAGTTGAAATCGCCAGTATCCTACTACCGTTTGGGACGCAACATCACTTGGACAACTTGTTTGCCCCCTTCTCGCTCTGTGACATTAGCAGCTGTTACCAATACCCTTAACACTAACCCCAAGGTAACGACATTTTCACCCGGTACTTACGTTTAATTTTATCGGGAAGTTCTCTTAACTTTCAAAAACAGTAGAGGCAAATAGCTAGCGGTGAATATAAGGGCACTGTATCGAAACAAGTCATTGTAGGCTAAGATTGCTGCTGTTTGATGCAAATCGGGTAACGTGATGAGAGCCTGAGCCGTAACCCCTTGGTTTAGCTTATAAAAATGAAATGCTTGCAAGCGCTGAAGCATCACTGTCAACATGGCAATGCCCAGACTACCCCCTAACTGCCGTATCAAATTGTACAATCCAGATGCTGAGACCCTTTTAGCTGTACTAATGCTGCCTAAAGTAGCCGTAGATAGAGGTACAAAGACTAACCCCAATCCAATCCCACGCCCGATTTGAGGCCAGAACAAATCCCAGTAGCCTGAATGCACAGTTAAATAGCTGAACTGCCACGTAGCTCCCACAAATATACCAATCCCTAATCCTAGAGAAATACGGGGATCTAAGTGATCTGCTAGTCGACCAGCAACTGGCATCATTACAGCCATAGATAATGCACCTGGCATAAGTGCTAGACCCATCTGAGTTGTATTGAAATGTAAGATATGACTCATGAAAATAGGTAATACAAATAGCAGTCCATAAAGGCTGAATCCAGTCAAAAAACTGATAATATTGCCTGCGACAAAAGTGCTATTGCCAAACGCCGATAAATCAATAATAGGATAGTGAATTATCCGTTCTCGTCGTACCAAATAAACTAAATTGACAAGTGCAATCAGAGTCAGAAAAATAACCAACTTAGAACTAAACCAGCCTAATCTCTGCCCGTTTTCTAGAAGATACTGTAAGGTGGATAAGCCAATCATCAAAGTAGTTAAACCCTGCCAATCGAATTTACCTTCGGGTTTTTTCAAAAAAGGTGGATTGTGAATGAATAAAAGTACCATTACCGCAGCAAAAATTCCAGGCAGCAGATTGACAGCAAAGATTGAGCGCCAGCCAACTGTATCAGTAAGATACCCTCCTAAAACAGGACCAATAGCGGGATTAACAATTACCCCTAAGCCGAAAATGCCCATAGCTTTGCCATGTTCTTCCTTGGGAAAAGTCTCCAACAAAATTGCCTGAGCAGTTGGTATTAGGACACCTCCGCCTATTCCCTGAAGGATACGAAAGCATATAAGAGATGATAGGTTCCAGGATAGGCCGCACAATAAGGATGCAATTGTAAATAATATAATGGCACCAGCAAAAAATTGTTTACGCCCTAATAAGTTATTTAGATAGCCAGCTAGAGGCATAACAATCACATTGCTGATGATATAAAACGTTGTTACAGCACCAACTTGATCTATCGAGGCTTCAAAACTCGCCTGAATTTTGGGAATTGCCACGTTGACAATGCTCGTATCAATAACAGCGAGCGAGGTGCTAATCATGATAGTGAAAGTGATCAGCCACTTATTAACTTTTGCTGCTGTCTTAGGTGATCGCTTTTGTGGGGGTACAGGAGAAGATTGTCCAGTCATAAGTTTGATAAATTAATCTTTTCATCTCAGTTGACGATATTGAGTACCTTTGACCATTGCCAGTATCTCACTCAATTCGTCACTCAGCGAGCAAGCTTATCAAGGCAGCATTTTAATTGTTCTGCCAAGGTATAAACATGTGGTTTTGCAAGCATTGTGTAATGATCTCCTGGGACAGTATGGATCTCTATTAAGCCAGAAACAAACTTTTCCCAACCTAACCCAAACTCAGAAATAGGATACTCGAAATCGTCAGAAAAAGACTCACTTGGACGAATGAGAGTAACTTGGTTTCCATAAACCTGAGGTTTATAATTAAGCATAGATTCCATATTGGCTTTAAAAACCTCTAGAAGACGCTGAATCTGTGTTAATCCAACATCTGGAGGTACAAGGTTGATCGTCCTCGCCTGTTCCAAAACGTAGTCTAATTGCTCATCGGGTCTGAGCCGCCGAATTTCCTTAGGCGATAAAGTGAGTGTCTTCCCAAACCTACCTCCTAGATCCTTAACAAACCAAGCCATAAGTGTCGCATCATCAACCTTTACTTTGTTAACTGGTACTCGACTATCTAGCAAAGCGAGTAACGCAACCTCTTGACACTGCTTATGCAGTTGCTGGGCCATTTCAAAAGCTACAAAGCCTCCCATAGACCAGCCAGCTAAAAGGTACGGACCCTCAGGCTGTATGTCCCGGATCGCGTCGATGTAATAAGTTGCCATATCCTGAATTTGCTTAAAAGGTTTTGTTTCCCCCTGAATACCAGCTGCTTCCAGCCCATAGAATGGTTGTTCAGGTCCAAGATGGCGAGCTAAATCAAGGTAGCACAGAACATTTCCACCAACTGGATGTACAAAGAATAAAGGTCGCTTTGAACCAGCAGGATGAATCTTTACTAATGGAGATTGAGTCTCAGGGGCAGTTTGCTGGTTTAACCGACTAGCTAAATCTTCTATAGTTGGTGCTTGTAAGAGTGTAGATAGAGACAGCTCCCGCCCAAACAGTTTTTGAATTTGAGTCATGAGGCGTACAGCTAGAAGGGAATGACCTCCAAGATCGAAGAAGTTGTCATTGACGCTAATAGCACGCTTATCTAACAAATCTTCCCATATCTGTGCAAGTTGAAATTCCAGGGTGTTACGAGGCGAGACAAATGCTTTTTCCCGTTCAGAACTATTTGCTTCAGGTGTAGGAAGTGCTTTGCGATCTACCTTACCGTTAAATGTTAGAGGCAAAGTATCTAACAAAATAAAGGCGGAAGGCATCATATACTCAGGCAACTTCCCTTCCAAGAAACCACGTAGCTGATTAACATCTAGGGCTGTATCAGGAATAGAAACAACATAAGCTACCAATCGCTTGCTATCCTGAAATTCACCCAATGCCGTTACTACTACAGCACGCACTGCTGGGTGCTGCTCCAAAGCAGTTTCAATCTCTCCCAATTCAATACGGTGCCCCTGAACCTTAACTTGAAAATCCTCCCTTCCGAGAAACTCGATATTGCCATCAGAAAGGTAGCGCCCTAAATCTCCGGTCTGGTACAAATATTCTCCTGTTTGGGGATGCTTAATAAAACGGGCGCGGGTCTTTTCCTCATCTTGCCAGTAACCTTTTGCTACCCCTCTTCCCCCAATATAGAGTTCACCTGTCACCCAGACTGGGCAAGCTTCCAGCATCTCATTGAGTACATAAAAACTTTGGTTTAGCATCGGTCGACCATAAGGGATGCTTTTCCAAGCCGGATCGATATCTTCAATTGGATAAAGGATAGACCAAATAGAAGCTTCAGTAGCACCTCCTAGACTAATTACTTGGATGCCTGGAACTAGGGATGTGATCTGATTTGGTAAACTAACTGGTATCCAATCTCCACTTAGAAGCACCAGACGCAAATTGGAAGGGATTTTTTCTAGCCTGCCGTCTGCATATTCTACCAACATCTGCATTAGGGCTGGCACTGAATTCCAGATCGTCACTTTTTCTCTTACCAGCAATTCTGCCCAATGAGCAGGATCTCGCACTGCCTCAGCCTGGGGAATGACGATTGTTCCTCCAGCTGCCAGCGTGCCAAAGATGTCGTAAACTGATAGATCAAAACTTAATGAAGATATAGCAAGTACCCGATCTTCGGGCCCAACACCAAAGCGATGGTTGATGTCATAAATAGTATTAACAGCACCGCAATGATCGATCATCACACCTTTAGGCAGCCCTGTAGAGCCGGATGTGAAAATAACGTAGGCTAAGTCCTCTGGTTTCTGAACTGGTTTTAAGGGTCGGTCGTCTATTTTCTCTAAGTCTGCGCTGTCTACACAAAGCCTCTGGATGCCATCAGGCCACTCCAATTTTTTGTCAAGCCAAGATTGAGTCAGAACCAGCCCGACCTCACTTTGCCCGATTAGATACCAAAGTCGCTCTTTAGGAAGCGCTGGGTCGATAGGCAAATAAGCTGCTCCCGACTGGAGAACCCCCAAAACGGCCACAACTTGCTCCCAACCTTTCTCCATGACTACTGCCACCAAAACATTGGCACGGGTTCCCAACTGTTGCAAGCATCGCCCTACCTGATTGGAGCGACTGGACAATTGCTCATAGGTCAAAGTCCGGTGGGAAGAAATAACTGCTGATTGTTGCGATCGCAGAGCCACCTGTGTCGCAAACAAGGTGTGAAGCATCCCTGTTGGTATAGGTGCTTGGGTAATATTGACATCCGTTTGCTGCTCAAGTCGTGCTAGTTGCATCAGCTGTCGCGCAGTTTTTTGCCAAGCATCTTTCTCATCTGCCAAACGATGTAGGAAACTACAATATGTGCTGAACATATTATCCAAAAGACCCGGAGGAAAAATTTCCTCTAAGGCATCCCAAATCAAGACTAAAGCCCCACCTTTCTCTACAACTTGATGATCTAGCCAAACTTGGGGAGTCTGTACGCAAGTGTATATTACTTTAGATACCCATTCTGTAGAAGCAGCTTGTTCTTCCCGCAAATTCAGGCCGCTGGCAAAGACTACAGGCATTGTAGCTTTCAAAGTTCCACCATGAGTTCGGTTTAATTCCCGCAGAACTCTTACACCACTGACATAACTGTTCTCCAGATCATCCCAAAGTTGTTTTTGAAGGCGCTGAACTCGAGAGACAAAGCTATCCTGTAGAGAATTGTCCACCTCCAGCAAGTTTGTGTTGACAAAAGAGCCGAGAATGTCCTTGACTTGTGGATGCAAAGGACGACGATTGTACAACATGAGGTTGATGCTAAAAATCGGTTCCTTACTCCAAATAGTAAGAACTTCGGCATAGGCAGCACATAATACAGATGTGGGTGTAAGATTTTCTTCTGAGGCTCTATTCTTCAACTTTAGCCAGGTTTCTGGCTCTAATATTGCTTTGCGGTGAACAAATTGAGGATGAGTTACTGTACTTGGATGCTTGGCTAGAGGTATTTCTGGGGCAGGAGGTAAAGTTGTTAAACGATTCCACCAATAGTTTTGAGATTTCCGATATATTTCCGAATTTTGTAATGCACCTAATGCTAAAGTATAGTCCCGATATGAGATATCCAGTGGTGGTAGAGAATAATCGGGATTTTGATATAGTGCTGCCAGTTCTTGTAGCAGAATATTAAAACTCCATCCATCTATAATCAAGAGGCTAAAGTTGAAATGAAGTCGGACTTGTTGATTGTCGAGTTGGTGAGCTAAAACTTTAAACAACGGCCACCGATCTGTGCTTGGGCCTTGATGAGACATCTGCTGACGGACACTCTCTAATACAGATTCTACGAACAGAGTTTTTTGTCCCCGCAAATCTCGAACTTCAATTTCCAAAGGAGGCACTTGCTCCAGAATTTTTTGCTGGCCATCTGGTAGGACAATAGCTCTCAACATACTGTGCCGTTTAATCAAGCGCTGCCAAGCCAGGTTAAATTTTTCCAGGTTAAAATCTACAAATTCAAACTCTGTATAGTAATGAGCCGCAACATTACCCAGTTCAAAGCTATCACTTTGACCCAACCAGTATGCCTGTTGCATATCGTTAAGTGGAAAGGGTAAATACTGTTCATCTGGTGCATATACTATAGATGGAGATACAGAAGAAACAGAATCTTGATTATTGCTTTGACGCAGCAGTGTCAGAATTTCCGCTTTGTGTTCGGCAAAGTAGGCACGTAGTGTAGGTGTTAGCGCTCCCTTGGGAGAACGGTATCGTAATTGTTCACCATCAACCCATACCTGCACACCTAGTTTAGAAATTTCCGTCAAAATATTAGTTGTCGTCATAGTTCTCCTTCCTCCCAGTTGTCACCAGTTGTTATTAGTGTTAGTTGTTCAAGTACCAGCATTGCAAGACGAGATACACTGTTACTTGGTAAATCAGTAATGCTTACAGGTATCCCTAAATTGATTTCAATTTGGTTTTTTAGATCAAGAGCCATTAAGGAATCAACCCCTAAGTTATTGAGAGATTGCTGCATATCCAGTTCGTGTGGAGAAAGTCTCACCACTTTGCATACTTGTTCACGCAGATAACCCTCAATCCATAACTGGCGTTCTTCTAGTTGTGTAGAAAAGACTAAATTTTGGCTAAAATGCAAGTTTGTGAGTGAGCTATCAATTGGTAGCGAGTTATGATGCTGGACTTGCTCAAAGTTATTGTTTAAATGCTGATTGAGATGCTGCACAGACAAATCAGCTGATGTACAACTTTCTGGGCTAGTTACTGACATTGACAAACGAGCCACCAAAATATGTTGTCCTAAAATGGCTGCTGCACAATTAAGTTCAGGTAAAACTATTACCTCCTCAAACCCATGAGTTAGTAGAGTCTTTTTCCACTGCGGCACTGATAGCAGTGGTTGATCCTGTCGGTACTCATCTTCATAGCGCTGCCAACCTTCAAATAAACTGGATGTAATATCAAGCCAAGATTGATGCTCAGTGATCTCCGAAATCAATAGGATACCATTGGGGGCGAGGAGAGACTGAATATGTTGTAAGGTTTCTCCTAAATTTTGAGTTGCGTGTAAGACATTAGCTGCGACAATTACATCAAAGCTGTGGCGATCATAGCCTTGCTCTTGAGGATTCTGTTCAATGTCTAGCAGCCCATAATGGATAAATGGATAATCCTGAAACTTCTGCTGAGAGCGAGTAAAGAAAAACTCAAAGAGATCTGTATAATAGTAGCTCGTTTTATCGGGTGGTAAAACTGGTAACAAAGATGCAGTAGTGCCTCCCGTTCCACTACCAACTTCAAGAATCCGCAGATTTTTCTCGTTGGAAAAGCTTTTCACTACTGATTCCAATACTGCCTTAGCGATACCATTGAAGTAGCGAGCTTCAGGTGAGTACTGATAAATACCTTCTGCTGTTTCAAAAGAACCGCCAGGAAATAGCAAATTTACTGGCTTTACCTCACCAACAAGTATAGCTGCAAGGTTTTGACCACAGCGCTGCATGAAGTCAAATGCATAAGTAGAATCAAACCACTGCTTTTTTGCTTCAGTTGCAAGAGAATCAAGCGATATTATCGGTAGTGGGAGAAGACCAACAAAAACTTCTTCTTGTTGCTGTAAAAACCCTTCTTTTGCCAACCTCTCTAGCCAACGATGCAGAAGTTTTCGATAAATAGGTAAAATTTTGAATTGATGCAGCAAGGTATCTGCAGAATAACTAGAACTGGGTTTAATGTCAACGCCTAGATCGTGGAAAGCGCTGACAATGTAAGCAGTGACCAAGCGATCCATAAATTGGGATTTGACGTCGTATGTATTTAAGTCCAAATCTAACGGCCCCATCAGGGACTGTTGACGACCAGCTTCTACTAGTGATTCCCAAAAAGGTTGATTTTCTGATTTTGTAGGCGTAGGCTGATTTGATTGAATTTCTTCTAACCAAAACCGTTCTCTTTGCCAGGGATAAGTTGGTAATGGCAGACGAGTGCGGGGGTAGTCATGGTCAAATCCAACCCAGTCTACATTTACGCCTGTGGCATATAATGCACCTAGACTGTTCAAGAGTATCTGCCAGTCATCTTGACCTTTCTTCAGCGAAGGCAACCAAGTACCAAAACCCTTTGGTAAACAGCGTTTGCCCATGCTCAACAATATAGAATGCGAACCTAACTCAATAAATAGGTCATAGCCCTGCTCAAAAATAGTTTGCATTCCCCTCTCAAATTGCACTGGCTCTCGAACATGACGGCACCAGTAAGTTGCATCAGGTATTTCTCCTGGTTGGAGAGATTTCCCCGTCAAGTTGGAAATCAGGGGAATACAAGGAGCTTGAAACTGTACTGACCGCAAGGACTGTTCAAAACTATCAAGCATTGGTTCCATCAATGATGAGTGGAAGGCATGAGGAATACTCAAATACTGGAAGCCAATATTTTCTGATTTTAACTTTTGCAGTACGGACTGTACAGCCTCTTTTTTCCCTGCGATCGTGATATTTTTCGGAGCATTTAAAGTAGCAATTGCAACACGATCTTTGAAAGGAGCGATCGCATCCGCTACCTGCACTTCATCGGCGAATACCATCGCCATAATTCCATTTTGAGGCAAAGCTTGCATCAGTCGTCCCCGCTCGACTAATAGCTTAAGCCCATCTTTGAAACTGAAAACACCTGCAACACAAGCAGCCGCATATTCACCCAGACTATAGCCCATGACCAAATCTGGTACAATCCCCCAAGAGCGCCATAATTCAGCTAAAGCATATTGCAAAGCAAATAATGCAGGTTGAGTGTATGCAGCTTCATCTAAAAGATTTGGGGCATCAGCTACTGGATAAAGTACAGACAAAAGTGGCTGCGGTAAATAAGAGCGCAACAGTTTATCACACTGATCTAATATCTGACGGAATTTGGGCTGAGTATTATAGAGATGGCGTCCCATATTTACATAATGAGATCCCTGACCTGTGAAGAGGAAGACTATTCTCGAATGCTTGCTGTTGTTGGCTTTTCTACTCACTAGTCCAGAAGTCTCTTTTCCGGTTGCAAAAGCGCCTAGTTGTTCAGCTAACTGTATGTGAGATTCAGCAACAACTGCAAGGCGGTGGGTAAAATGAGAGCGCCCTGTATTAGCCGTAAAACAAACATCGGCTAGTGAAACTGAATGATCGCATGTTAAATAAGTTTTATAACTTTGCGCCAGTGCCTGTAAAGCCGTTTCGCTTTTTGCCGATAGAGTAAGCAAGTGCTGGGAGCGTTCAAATTCATGGCTTCTAAGTGGTTGTACTGTTATTTCTTCCACAACCACATGAACATTGGTACCGCCAAAGCCAAAGGAACTTACTCCAGCGATCGCTGCACCCGCAACCTCAGACCATGTACCCAGAGTTTGCTGAACTTTTAAAGGAATCTCGTCAAAAGGAATATAAGGATTTGGTTCCTGAAAATGCAGACTTGGAGGAATTTGCCGATGTTTGAGTGACAATGCAACTTTGATTAAACTAGCAATACCTGCTGCTGCCTCTAAATGTCCAATGTTTGTCTTGAGTGAACCAACAGCGCAGTAATTCCCAGGGGTACGTTCATTTGCCAGAACCGATCCTAGAGCTTTCATCTCAATTGGATCGCCTAACAGAGTACCTGTACCATGAGCCTCAACATACTGGACTTGCCCTGGCGAAACCCCAGAACGTCGGTAAGCTTCTCGCAGCACTGCTTCTTGGGCCCATCGATTAGGAGCCATCAGCCCATTGGTACGACCATCTTGATTAATTGCACTGCCACGGATGACAGCATAAATCAGATCGCCGTCTGCTTTCGCCTGTGATAAAGGCTTGAGAATAACCACACCAGCTCCCTCACCTCGAACATAACCATTTGCTTTAGCATCAAAGGTTTTGCAACGACCATCAGGAGACAAAGCACCTGCTTTTGTCATCCCAATGTTTCCTTCTGGCGAAAGAATTAAATTGACACCCCCAGTGATCGCCAGAGTAGATTCCTGATTCCACAAACTTTGACAGGCAAGATGTACCGCAACAAGTGAGGAGGAACAAGCTGTATCAATGGCCATACTGGGCCCGCGTAGTCCAAAGAAATAAGAAATGCGGTTAGCCACGATCGATGACGATGTGCCGCTACTGGTATAAGCACCAATGCTATTAAAATTTCGCCATGCTTGTAAATAGTAATCATGAGAACCGACACCTACAAATACACCAGTAGATGTATCTGTTAGACGATCGGGCACAATCCCCGCATTCTCTAAGGCCTCCCAAGCTACTTCCAGCAACAATCGCTGTTGGGGATCTATAAAGTTTGCTTCCTTGGGAGTAATTCCAAAAAAGAGAGGATCGAACTGATCTACTTGCTCTAAAAAACCGCCCCAACGGTTATTTATTTTACCTAGTGTCTCTGGATTTGGATCGTATAAGGTGTTTATATCCCAACGATTTGCTTGAACTTCGGTGATCGCATCGATCCCGTTTTTCAGAAGTTTCCAAAAGTCCTCTGGGTTGTTAGCGCCAGGGAAACGGCATCCGATGCCGATGATGGCAATAGGTTCCATAGCAATATGATTTTTTCTCATCTATGTTTAGTTAACTATCAACTCCCAATCTGAGTAGCAATTGTTTATTAATTGAAGGCTATGGGCAGAGCTTTTAAGGAGCGTAAGCTCATGATCTCGTCCCACTCTACTGCGTTACTTTGGAGCTTCAAATTGGGCATCCGTTCCAGGAGAGTGTTAAAGACAATCTCCGTCTCAAGCCGGGCTAGTGCAGCACCTAAGCAAGTGTGAATGCCATTGCTAAAAGCGATGTGCCGATTCTCACGTCTGGTAATGTCGAGCCGGTCGGGGTCGGGGAACTGATCTGGATCTCTATTAGCTGCCCCCAAGTGAACTATTACCATCTGACCTTTACGGATTATGCTGTTACCAAACTCAATATCTTCCAGCGCTGTCCGCCACCATAATTGGACTGGGCTTTCGTAGCGTAGTAGTTCTTCAATGGCGCTTTGAATCAGCGTCGGATTCTGTTTGAGTTTGTTAAGCTCGTCGGGATGACGTAGCAAAGCCAACAAACCATTACCAATTAGATTCGATGTGGTCTCGTGACCTGCGGCAAACAAAAAAATGCAAGTCGCTATCAATTCGTCTTCACTGAGCATATCACTTTGTTCTCTAGCGACAATCATGGCGCTGAGAAGGTCTTGCTGGGGATGATTCCTTCGTTCTGTAATCAAATGACGCAAGTACTCAATGAACGTCATAATACTGCTATTGACTTGCTTGAAAAGATCCAGTGTCATCACGGGATCGAGGGTACGCGAGATATCGAACGACCACTGCTTGAGCCGATCGCTATCCTCAACAGGCACTCCTAGCATCTGGGTGATGACAGTAATGGGTAGTGGGTAAGCAAGATCAGCAATCACATCCATGACTCCAGCATCCTGTACTCGATCCAGCAGTTGATTCACAATGTCTTGGATATGCGGACGCATCGCCTCGATACTTCGAGGGGTGAATGCCTTGCTCACTAGCCCCCGCAACCGGGTGTGATAAGGCGGATCTTGGTTAGTTATCCATTTACTGACTAGTTGTGCCAGAGGGCTGAATTCTACATGCTCCCGCCGAATATATCGTTGCTCATAGCCACTCCAATTACGAAGATCGGAGCTGAAACGAGAATCACGAAGAAGAGTGAGGTTGTCAGCGTAGCGAGTAATCACCCAAAAGCCTAAATAGCTCCAGTGTATTGGATCTTTGGAACGGAGTCGGTGGTAGAATGGATAAGGATCAGAGCGAAATTCGGGCAAAAAGGGATTAAACAGGGCTGTTCCTATGAAACCATTTTTGTTAGTACCACTCGTGCTGATAACGTCTTGCATTGAATTACTAATGACTCCATTTATTTAAACTTTTTTTTCAATGATTTTGGATTCTGAGTCCGAGAGACGGCATTCCTTAGCTAAGTACTTGGTAAGAGCCTCAATGCTGGGATAATCCCATAACAAGGTGGCTTCCAGTTTAAGTCCAAGTAAAACTGCTAAGTCATTTGTGAGGCTGACTGCGATCACTGAATCCATACCATAGCGAGCGAAAGGCTGCCCAACATCTATATCACCAGGCTCGACTTTCAGATACTTCGCTAATTGGGAAGCTAACCAGGCTTGAATAAACTCTTCAGTGTGAAGCTGTTTTTGTGAATTTACTAGTTCGTTGGTGTTGTCAATACACAAATTGGGAAGTAGCTCTTTGGGAGCTTTAATTTGTTGTTCCAAAGATTCTACTTGTGCCAGCAAATGTTGTAATTTTACTTGAGGTGGAGGATTTTCAAGCCAATCCTCTACCACATCTAAGCTTCCAGCCAGAAAAGCATTTCGGCACGCATGACGCTGAATTTTTCCGCTAGAAGTTTTCAGAATGCTACCAGGCTTTAATAGTAAAACGGCATAAATTTGTAGTTCATGATATTCAGCCACAGCTTGGCGAATTGCCTCAATTGGCGTTTCTTTAACCATAGGCTGATGGCTTTTAGGATTAACGTTTGGTTCAACTCCTATTTGACCTTGATTTTCTGGGTTACTCTTTTTTTGCTTACGGCGTTGTGTTATGTAACTACGGTCAACTTCAACAGCAACAACTAAACGCTCTTCACCAAAAACATCTACAGAAAACGCAGCACAAGCACCAGGTCTTAATAAGGGATTGCTCTGTTCTACTGTGATTTCAATATCTTGAGGATAATGGTTACGACCTCGAATGATGATCAGATCCTTAATCCGACCGGTGATAAATAACTCACCATTATGTAAAAATCCTAAGTCGCCAGTACGCAGAAACGGACCTTCACCAGTATCTGCTAGATATTCATGGAAAGTACGTTCTGTATCTTCTGGTCGATTCCAATAACCTTGAGCCAGACTTGAACCGGAAACCCAAATTTCTCCAACCTGTTCAGGTGAACATCGGGTTAACAATTCTGGGTTAGCGATCGCAATTTTTTGATCTAACCATGTTTGACCACAGCCGACAATTGTTGTGGTGTTTTCTTGTTCAGCAGCTTTTACAACCACCTGATTTTGCTCAAGTGCTGTGCTTTCAAGATGTTGAAGTACGGGAGAATGTGTTTTTAACTGTCCAGAAACAAATAAAGTTGCCTCAGCCATGCCATAGCAGGGATAAAATGCCTCTTCTCGAAAGCCATAAGGCTTAAAAGTAGTTGCAAACTCCTTTAGTGTCTGAGCACGAATAGTTTCAGCCCCGTTAAAAGCTACTTCCCATTTACTGAGGTCAAGACTCTCACATTGCTCTGGCGTAATCTTGCGAACGCACATATCATAAGCAAAATTAGGGCCACCACTAGTAGTCGCTTTATAGGAGGAAATAGCCTGTAGCCAGCGAAAAGGCTTCTGAAGAAAAGCAATTGGCGACATGAGAATGCAAGGTATACCCAAATACAGGGGTTGCAGTACATTTCCAATTAATCCCATGTCATGAAATAAGGGCAACCAACCTACAAAGATAGTTTTCTCTGTATGTCCAAATGCCATCTTGACCATTCGCTCATTGTGTAGCAAATTGCCATGACTTACGATTACGCCTTTCGGTGTACCTGTAGAACCAGAAGTGTATTGTAGAAAAGCTAATGTATTTTTGCTAAATGACAATTTTCGCCAATCTGATGCTCGCTCATTAGTAATTGTATCGGTGGCAAGCCAATGCAACTTTTGCAATACCGGATTTTGAGCAACCTGATGCTCCACGTTACTTAATACAGATGTAGTAGTGAGTACAATGGTTGCTTGAGCATCAGCTATAATCGCCTGTAGCCTTAACATTGACTGATTAGCTCGGGGTGGATAAGCAGGAACAGCCACAAAGCCAGCATACAAACATCCAAAAAAACCAACGATGAATTCCAGACCAGGTGGATATAGTAACAAGGCACGAGAGCCAACATCTCCTAGAGACTGTAGTGTTGAAGCGATCGCTTTAGCTTGCTGCTCTAGCTGTCTGTAAGTCAGATGAACCTCTTGTGTCTCACCATCGACTAAGAATGTATAAGCCTTCTGATCTCCCTGGTAACTTGCTCTCCAACTCAGAATTTCGATTAAGGTGGAATGCTCCACAGGTGCCTGTGTCTTAATCAGTGTGATATCGAAACTTGTCTTCATATTCATAAAATGCTACCTAAGTTAATCGCAGCTTTGTCTATTTTTATTTCCTGTTACTGCATAAAATTAGGGTTAGTGGTCTGTCAAATTCATTTTGACGTTAGACAGATGCGATAAATCGCCGTCTCTACAAAAAATTTATTTGTCAATTAGTTCTTGACAGACTACTAGTCCTAAAATTTTCTGTTATTGTTTACAGTTCAAAGAAAACTTCTGTGCTTGCTTGCGTTTGAGCGCTGAACCTAAACCTAAAGCCCCAAGACCTAATAATGAAAGTATAGATGAAGGCTCAGGAACGGCTTTTGGTGAGACATAGCTTTGTGTCTTTTCCCAAACTTCTGTCCCAACTAATCACCCTATAGCTTCACCCACTACATGCCCATCTTCAAAGTGAATGCCACCGTAGAGCCGAGATAGACCTGCCTCCTCTGCGGCATCCGAGAATATGTCCCATGAAAGCGTCACATTAGTTGCAGGCCCTTTTTCAATTAACGAAGTACCTGCATCAAATGTGTGCGAAAGGCCAAAAGCATCACTACCTGTAAGTCCGTAAATGCAATCATCCTAAATTAGGTAATCTGTACCTGAAAGTTCAACCATTTGTAGTTCATTAATTGCTATTGGGGTTATCTGGTGCATGAAGTCACGCAAAAAAACTAGACAGTAAGAATCTTGTTAAATTAAGGCATCCACACAATAAATTTGTGATTGGGCGATCACTGTTGGTTATTGATACGAGGGTTAGCACCCCATTTCAATTACTGTACCGTATTTGCTGTGCTGTTTCTTAAACCCTTTGCCAGCAAGTCTTTCAAGACTTAACGGGAAAAGTCAGGTACGAGAACCAGTGCGTTGCTATAACGAAGGTTCAGCTTCATCTGATGAAGGTTCAACTAACAAAGGTTCATTTATCAAAGATTGCTTGAGCGAAGATTGGTCTATCAAAATCAAAGGTCGGTCTATTGTCTGATCTACCTCTTGAGCGAACGATTTAATTACGCTGTTCCCCACTTGTCTACCTAATTGGATATCGGGATCTTTTGTGAGGTCTATAGCAAAAGTACCTTGAGAAGTAGTGACAGTATTGCGCCTTACTTTACTGTCTATTATTATAACATCTTGAGTTGTAGGTGTTTTGCTTGTTACTGGTATCTGAGTTACTCCAGAGGATGGGACATGAACCCCGCCAAAAATGCGGCTTGCAGCATTGTCCTCTATTGCCTCAGAAATGGTGTTGTACGTCAAAGCCTGACCTGGTAAGTCTTGCGAAGGAACTGTAAAAGGTGTGTTGTCCCCGAAGAAGTTAATCAATACTTGACCTGCTGCCGAACCAAATGCAGCATGTCCTGAGTTGTAGTCTGGGAACGGTGGGGTTAAAGGAGTATTAAAGAAGTTTTCAGGCTGATGATACGATAGCAGGGGTAGCCAGTTCACATCACGAACTACTCCGGCTGACACATCGAAGCTATTGTTTTGGCGGATTGCTTGAATTGGTCGCAATTGATTGTAAAAATACTTAGAATCCCACGTCAAAATACCCACATCAGCTTGTGCAAGGTTTAGTTGAGCAAACAAGAGGGCGTTCTGAGATAGATTATTGCCCCTATTCAAAGAGATTTGTTCTGCATACTGGTTCCACTGACCGGGAGGTCTGAAGGTATTTGGACGATCAAGTGCCCAGAACATAGCATTTTTCGTTTGGTTAGAAGTGCGAGTAATTGTAGTAACGCTAGTGTTCGAGAAGGCTCCTACCTGCCGGATAAGATTCTCTTGGTCTGCCAACTGTTGGCTACCAAATGGTATTGGGCCAGACAGTCCGAACTGTAGCAGGCGAGCTCTAGGATTTGCTGGATTGCGATCGGGTATATCAGGTGAAAAGGGAAGAACTGATCCCCACCCTGGCAATAATGCAGGTGTAAAATCGGGGAAAGTTGGTCGCCATTCGCCTGCGCTATTTCCTCCCGTATAAGGTATCTGCGCCTGAGCCAAACCATCGTTTCTCCGCAAGGCTAGTATTATCCCAGCAACTTCCTTTCCTATAGACCTACCGTTGCTCTTAGCCGTACCATTCGGTATTGCTGCCAAAGACGTTTTTAGCTGTTGGTCGAGTAGATTTCTTATAGCTGTTTTAGCTGCTTGAGTTTGTGCTGAATCTTGTGGTGTTGCAACAGTAAATAGATTAAGTAGCGTTGTATACGCTGCTTGGACAGATGCTGCTGATGCCGACGCACCGCCCATAAGCCGAGGATCAGAGGGACTTATCCTCACAGCGTAAGGCCGACCAATCCGGTTAATGGCGTTTACAGCATCATAAACTGCCAAGTGAACGATCGCCTGATTGCGCGCTCCTATTGGGGGTGCAGTCCCACCTCTGGCTGTAAGAACGCCATTTGCATCACGGGAAATTCCTGAAACAAGGATGGAATTCAGAAGAGCTGCATTCCAAACAATTACAGGATCACCAGCATTAACCAACCGACTGACTACTTTACCGTTTGTAGTCGCTTGGGGGATGGTGGTGTCAACCTCAGCAATCAGCTGGTATGCTCCAGGTGCTACAACACTTGGACTACGGAAGGCAGAACTAGTAAAGTCCACGGTGACGGTTTGGGAAGCACCAGGAGATAAACTAACACTTGGAAGACTTTGAGTTCCGAGCAGTTCATCTGTGCCTACCAAAGGGGAATTTGATGTGGTACCCAAAGTCGATACTGAAGTGATGACTCTAGGGGTACTGAGGGGGTTTTTATCGAGGATTGAATCCGGGGATACGTATATATTGAGATTTAAAGCTCCTTGAAAAATTGCCGTGCCGTTATTAGTAACAATCAGGTTAAATCGACCTTGTTTAACTGCTTCCCCTAACAGCGTAGGTCTCTGAAATTTACTGTTGCTAAATCTAATTTGGATATCTGGTATTGGCTTGGTTGTCTGAGCATAAGCTGCTGGGATAAACGCTGTACCAATTACAGATGCAGTGACCGCACTCTTGATAGAGAACGAGAGAAAGTGGAAGATTGTATTTAGCTGAGAGTTTGCCATGAGTTTGTATTATTTTTTCGCAGAATATATACATGAAGTAGAAATGTTGAATATTGGTATACAACTTGAAATTTTTAGTTAGAGTAACTCTAAAAAGCCTAAAATAGCCAACATAACATCATCTCCTAAAACCTGTGAAAATAACTGATTTTCTGAGACATATATGATTGTAAATAGCGCAATTCATCTAATAGTGTATGTCCCCATTGTGCAAGAATAGATAAAAACTTTAAGATCAAATAAGCTATCAAATTAACGTAAATTTGTATGGTGATAACATTGACATTTTGGTAATGAATTTGTCAAACATTAAGTGCATTTTTAAAAACTTCAAAATCAAGGAACTAATTATCGGTAAGTAGTTTTACTGTTGCCGATGCCTATGAGTTACACAATATCCGACATCTTCATGCTACACATCTACCTTTTATGCTTGTTTGCGTGCAGTTTTCATACCTGGAGAATGCAGGAACATGATCGCCTGATTGCAGAAAACTGCATAATTAACAAATACTTGCTTATATATGATCCAAAGGTGCAGTTCTGTTGGATACTTAAGCAAATCGGATAAATAGCACCAGATGACGAAAAACTACAGATTACACAGGTGTTTGCAGTTCGGGTTGGTAGGATTGCTGGGTTGGCTAATTGTCATTGGCTTGACCAGCAAAACCCAGGCACAGCAAAGTAATGCCCAACTTACCCCGGATAATACATTAGGTAAAGAAAGCTCAGTTGTGGCCCCGATTGATGCAGTCAGTGACCGTATAGAAAAGGGAGCAATCAGAGGTGCAAATTTATTTCATAGTTTCCAAGAATTTAATATAGATTCAGGAAGAAGTGTTTATTTTGCTAACCCTGTAGGAATTGAGAATATATTAACTCGCATTACTGGTAGTAATCCTTCTAATATTTTAGGGAAATTAGGAGTAAAGGGAACAGCAAATTTATTTTTAATTAATCCGAATGGGATTTTTTTTGGTAAGAATGCCTCGTTAGATATTCAGGGAGCGTTTACTGCGACAACTGCGGATGAGATAAAGTTGGGAGAGAAAGGGTTATTTAGTGCTACAGAGCCAGCAAAAAGTAGTTTGCTAAGTGTACAACCAGATGCGTTGTTTGTTAATGCTTTAAAAAATCAGCAAGCCCAAATAAATAATCAAGCTAATTTAACTGTTGGGGAGGGAAAGAATATAACTCTATTTGGAGCTAATGTTTCCAATACAGGTATATTAACAGCACAGAAAGGAACAATTAATTTAACAGGTGCAGAAGATTTAGTAGTTAGAGGTAATTTAGATACAAATACATTAGTGCTAAATGCTAAAAATATAAGTATTGCTGACAATACACCAGATAATAGTCAGGCGACAATTTATAAATCTACGTTAGAAGGGCTGTCTGGAGATACTAATCTTATTCTCCAGGGAACAAATGATATTACAGTTAATGGTTTAACTAATAATAGTTTAAATTTAGCTAATGGCAGAGGTAAAGTGACTTTTAATGCTGATGTTGATGGAGATGGAATTGGTAATTTTCAAATGCAAACCGCCGATACCATCAAAACCAACGGTAGGGATCTTAGCATTTCGGGAGCGAGTTTGACATTAGGTAATATTGACACTAGTTTCTATTTGTGGGGAGGCAATATAACTTTAACTGCTGCACAGGGCGATATCTCTACTCAAGACCTCGACTCCTCCTCATCTTCATTTGATGATGTAGCAGCAGGAAATGGTGGGGATATTACTCTGACCGCACAGGGCAATATCTCTACTCAAGACCTCAACTCCTACTCGTTTTCCTCTTTAGGCACATCGGGAAATGGTGGGGATATTACTCTGACTGCACACGGCGATATCTTTACTAATGAACTTGAATCCTCCTCATCATCTAATGGCACAGAAGGAAATGGCACAGCAGGAAATGGTGGGGATATTATTCTGACTGCACACGGCGATATCTTTACTAATGAACTTAAATCTAGCTCATCATCTAATGAAGTAGAAGCAGGAAATCGTGTAGGAAATGGCGGGTATATTACTCTGACTGCACAGGGTAATATCTCTACTCAAGACCTCGACTCCTCCTCATATTCATATTCAAATCATGGCACAGTGGAAAATGGTATAGTGGGAAATGGTGGGGATATTACTCTGACTGCACAGGGTAATATTTCTACTCAAGACCTCGACTCCATTTCATCATCTATTTATGGCACGGCAGGAAATGGTGGGGATATTACTCTGACTGCACAGGGTGATATCTTTACTAATGAACTTAGCTCTTCCTCATTTTCACGTCTCAACTTTAGCTCTTCCTCATTTTCAGGTGATGGCAAAGTAGCAAGGAATGGCGGGGATATTAATTTAACTGCACAGGGCAATATTTCTACTCATTCCCTCAACTCCTACTCATCTTCAATTTATGAAACAGGAACGGCAAATGGTGGAGATATTAATTTAACTGCACAGGGCAATATTTCTACTCATTCCCTCAACTCCTACTCAGATGTAGGCACAGGGGGAAATGGTGGGGATATTACTCTGACTGCACAGGGCAATATTTCTACTCAACTCCTCAACTCCTCCTTATCTTCTAGTGACACAACGGGAAATGGTGGGGATATTACTCTGACTGCACAGGGCAATATTTCTACTCTCGAACTTAATTCCTACTCATCTTCAAATTCAGGCACAGGGGGAAATGGTGGGGATATTACTCTGACTGCACAGGGCGATATCTTTACTAATGAACTTAATTCCTACTCGTCTTCAAATTCAGGCACAGCAGGGAATGGTGGAGATATTACTCTGACTGCACAGGGCAATATCTCTACTCATTCCCTCAACTCTTACTCATTTTCAGGTTATGGCACAGCAGGAAATGCTGGGAGGATTATACTCACTGCACAGGGCGATATTAAGGGCATCAGAGATGAAGATACTAATGATGTCCCAGTTTTTTATTCATTTTCTGTTTCCGAAACCAGAGTTTCAGGACAAGGTGGTAACGTTATTTTAGCGGCTAAAAATCAAATCACAGATTTAGAAATCTTAACTCTGTCTTCTGGCTCCAAATCTGGAGATGTTCAAATTAAGGGTTTTGGGAATTTATCGTTGACAAATACTGACATTATTACCAGTAAACAGGTAACTATCAGGAATCCATCTTTAGAACAAGGCATCATTACCCTAGATGTCGGAGGAGTAGGTCAATCAGGGAATGTAACTGTTAGTAGTATAGGTAATCTCACCTTTAACAATAGTCGCATTGAAAGTGACACTAAAGGCAGCGACCCCGCAGGAAACATAACTATCACCAGTCCTGGTACTGTCACCTTCAATAACAATAATACTAGTAAAATTACAAGCAACACTAGCAGTCAAGGTCAAGCTGGCAATATTCAGGTCAATGCTAATAACTTAGTCCTAACAGATGAATCAGAAATATCAGCTTCGACGACAGCAGATGGAAAAGCCGGAGACATCACCCTTAATACTCCTACCTTAACAGTAGCTAATGGTGGAAAAATCTTCGCCACAACCACAGGCATCGGTGATGGCGGGACAATAACCGTCAACGCACCCAATAAAGTTAATCTCGGTATTGGTGTCCAAGACTTTTCCCCCATCCTGTCCGTGGAAACCAGTGGTGCAGGGAAAGCCGGGGATATCATTGTTAATACTCCTAACCTCACCGTATCCGATACTGCCCGGATCACTGCAACAGCGACAAAAACAGCAACTAATACCCAAGGTGGTGGCAGCATCACCTTAAACGCCTCAAAAATAGACCTAGCGGGTATTGTTGGTGTTTTTGCTGAAACCCAAGGAGAAGCACCCGCAGGCACATTAAAACTTAATCCTTACGAAAACCAGCCCGATTTAGACATTACCCTCTTCCCTAATTCCATTATTTCCGCTTCCACTTCTGCCAGTGGTAAAGGTGGTGACTTAATTCTCGCAGCACCAGAAACTATTAACATTGCAGGTCTTGGTAAATTAACAGTAGAAAGTACAGGTATAGGTGATGCAGGCAATATTCAAATTACCACTCAAAAGTTAAACATTAATGATGGCGTGAAAATATCAGCTTCTACTAATAATATTGGTAAAGGGGGCAATATTCAGGTCAATGCTAATAACTTAATAGCTAATAATGGCGCACAATTATTAACTGCAACCTCCGGCAATGCCCAAGCCGGAAATATTAACTTACAAATCCGTGACGATATCACATTATCTGGAACAGATACCGGATTATTTGCTAACACGGAAAAAGGTTCAATAGGCTATGGCGGTAATATTAACCTGAACACAAATTATTTCTTTTTAAGTAATGGTGGGCGAGTAAGTACCAGCAGCGAGGGACAAGGGAAAGCCGGAGATATTAATATTAATTCTGGTTCCGCGACACTTGATAACCAAGGATTTATTGCAGCAGCAAGCAACTCTGGTGATGGTGGGAATATCAATTTAACTGTCGATGACCTTTTACTATTGCGTGGCGGGAGCGGAATTTCAACTACCGCAGGTACAGCGCAATCAGGTGGCAATGGTGGTAACATCAAGATCGATTCAAAATATATCATTGCTATCCCCGAAGAAAACAGCGACATCACAGCCAATGCCTTCACAGGAACAGGTGGAAACGTCGAAATTAACTCACAAGGTATCTTCGGTATTGAGTCACGCCCAAAACCAACCGAGAAAAGTGATATTACTGCAAGTTCTGAACAAGGTGTTGCAGGTGTAATCAACATTAACGCACCTGATACCAGTTCCATCAAAAACAGCTTCACCGAATTACCCCCAGTCATCGACACCAATGCACTCATCGCCAATAGTTGCATTTCACGTGGTACCAAGCGACAAGAAAACTCTTTTACCATTACAGGTTCTGGTGCTTTGACCACTAATCGTCCTGGTGTTTTGGTTTCTAACTATACAACTGGTGAGGTGAGAGGTGTAGAGACTACATCCCGTCCCTGGAAAAAAGGTGATCCGATTATCGAACCAACTGGTTTATATCGGCTGAATAATGGGCAGTTACTATTGAGTCGAGAATGTTCTAATTAATCTGAGTTCAAATCTTTCTTTTTCTATCAGTGAGAAGTTAAGGCTATGGTATCTGTGACAAAACAGTTTACCGTCACCCACGCCGATTGCATCACCAATTCTTGAGGTGCAGGCATCGCAGAACTTTTTGGTGTACCGAATGTATCTTAAGTTGCCAAGGATGTGATAGCATACCTTCAACAATTTTAGATAGCATACCCAATCCATGAATCAAGTTCGACTCCCCAAAGTTAGCGTCGCCGTGATTGGTTTGGTAGTTGCAAGCGTATTTCATACTGCTCCCGTACTGGGAGCGATTCTAACTAGACAAGAATTTTCAGGTGATTTTACCTTAGTCGATGCTACTAGCCTATTCCTTATGAACTCTTTGCCATTCAAGAGCGAATATTCAGGATTCGTGGTTTACTCAGAGTCCGGGACTTTGAGCGATTGGGAGCTATCCGTCAACAATCTAGACTTGAATTTGAATCCAGGATCTAGTAATGGCGGTAACTTAACCCCAGATGTTGACTTTGAGCTTGATTCTGGGTCGAATTGGAATTTAGTAGTTGATTTTGGCATTGCTTTTGATGCTCCAAGATATACCTTAGAAAAAACTTCAAGCTCTGAAATTACCTTGACGGGTGAAGTGGGACGGGCTGGAACATACATCTATCAAGATTCTGCTGCCAATATTACCCTGAGTTCTTTATCTACATCAATACCTGAACCGACTTCCCTACTAGGTCTATTGTTTGGAGTTGGTGCAATTGCTGTCTCTAAAAAAGCTGGGAAGACGAAATCTCAAGCATGAATTACTCAACTCTTTACCAAAGCTTTATCGATCTACACCGTCACCAACCAATCACAGACCACAGACCTATACCCCGAAGCAAACTTAACCCAAACTTGCCACTGCCCCAGATAGCCATTCCAGTAAGGCTCCCCATCAGCAACACCGACAGCCGAGCCTATTGTGGAGACTAGCCGTTGGTAGAACTGACCAGCGCTGTCCAAACCTTGCTGCAATTTCAGCTTTAGGATTTTTGGGTATTGGGTGTTAGGGATTAGGCTGCTAGGTTAAATTATTTGCTTTCTCAACTGCTGACTTTAACTCTTCAAAGGTAATACTGCCGTCTTTGTTTCAATACTTTTGCCAATTTACGAGGCTTGATATAGAACAAACTTAAGATTTTACAGGCTTCTTTTTGCCATTAAGAAAAAACTGAGTCAATAAAATCCTGTATGGTTTTTGCGGAAGTAATTTTGACTTTTTTGTACGTCTGGGTGAGGGTTATAGGTTTTGCCTAATAATTAAGCACACCTTTGTGTTGGGCTGTTTCGGCAAAAGTTAGACTACCTCTGTTTTTGGCAAAGGTATTGTTACTCGGACAATATTTCTCTTGAGCAGTAATTGGTTCTAGAAAAATTCGGAATCATCCTGAATGCTCTGTTACTTCCTTTTAACTGATTATAGATTTTTCAGGAATTTGGTGTTGGAGTTGTGAATCTATATAATGCTTCAACACTATATTCAAATATCCAAATGACATTCATTTCTCTACATGCAAGATGGGAGAATAAAGAAATTGGGGTGCAGACCGTGAATAACAATAATCGGTGGTTTTCGTGGTTGAGTTGGGGTCTAGTTGCAGTATTAGCGGTGTTCTGGTGGGTGTGGTGGATATACTTTCGTCCTCTTCCCTACACTAATCCCTGGCGGAGTCTCGGACTGCATGGCACGATTTTGTTAGGATACATTTTGGTGTGGATTAGTAACTATTACCGTCGTGGAGATGGCCCAGGTCGTTGGTGGTTCTGGGCGTATTCGGTTATTGTTGGCTTTAGCATTCCAGGTGTGATCGAAGATATCCTTTACGTCAATCATGTGAGGACTTTATCATCGTTGTGGGAAAATGTCCTTTTGAGCTTTGGATTATTGACGGCGATTGGGTTGGGCTTCCTTGCCCAGAGGAGATGATACAGAGCCATTCAAAGCCAGCTTTCAGAAATGGCAATCGCTTTGGTATTTGGCAGCTTCCTCAATTAAAACACCATCTAAATCCCCGATGGGAGCAATGCGATTTTGTGAGGTCTGGTCAAAAACAAGCGATCGCTAAAAATTATATTTAGGTACAAGGTGATTTTATTTGCAAATAAAATACTGGTTTACACAAAAATTCATCTTGATGAGATATCTCAAAAAGATTACTAGCAAGTATTTTGACGATTATTCTTAAAAATATCTACAATCAGTCTTTGATACTTAGTATCAATTACGGCAGAAAATCAAGTAAAGTCAGAATTGAAGTATAAAATTAATCAAGCAGTTTGAGGTTTAATAAAGGAATTAAAGATAGAACCACAAAAATTATCCCAACTTCCAGCTATCCATTGACAACGCAGATGTAATATAATTTCTGCATTGTCTTTCAACCAAAATTTACTGTTTCCTTTGATTCTTAAATTGACAACTTGGCGGATTAAACTCTCAATTGCACCACTGCCAATAGGTAGCTTTTGAGTTATGACTTTAGCGTAATTTAAACGCCTTTCACGATAGGCACGTAAAAGGTAATTTCTCTGTATCACCATAGTTTTACAACATTCTCCCGTGGCTTCAGAGATAAATTCATCCATCTGCCTAATTATGGTCATGGCATTACTTTTTTTTAAAGTTTTCCGTGCTTTTTTAAACCAATGATTCCGCTCCTTATCATCACTAAAAGCTACATCAGCAAATTTATGTAGTCGTTCAGTAACATGGTAAAAATCAAATAATTGATAAGTGGCATCGGGAGATTTCAATTTCTTTAAAAGAGGAGGGATATGTTTCCAAATCCATTCAGCACCGTCAGCAATTAGTAAAACTTGTTTTGCTTGACTAATTCCCAAACTAATCAGATGCATTTCTAAAATTGGTAAAAAGCCTTTATAGTCTTCATAAGTGCCATCATTTACAATCTTTATTTCGTTATTTTTAAATTTTTTTCCTTGTTCATCAACCACATAAATTGTTAATAATTTTGGCTCAACCCATTCCCCTATAAAGCCATGCTTGTTTGTTTTGGGATTTTTTCTACCTTTTTTATTAATCCTAATTCTACTCCTGCCACCATCTACAGCAATTACAACTCTTTGGTCTTTAAGTATATTCCCATCAGGTAATTTACCTTGTTGCAAGTTAGATATTTTAGTTTGACGTAAATCAATGCCGATTTGACCAAATTTATATGTCAGTCGTTCAATTCGTTTAACACTAATATTAATTCCCCAATCGTCCAGGATTGTATGTGCAGCTTCAAAAGAACTAGCTATGGCACCATATTTGGCAATATCTGACCAAACTAATGGAGTCAAGCCCTCTGACATTCCTAACCATTTTAACAAGGGACAGAACCCAACATTAGTAGATTTTTTCTTCGCTTTTTTTTCTGTTTTTTGAACAACGTATGGTAATTTGAGAGTTACCACAACATTACCTACGGTTAATATTTCCCTCTTCGTATAACCGTGTCTTCGCGTATCGGTATGCCACCAACCTTTGGTTTGATTAATTGCTGTTTTATGAGCTGACTCTGATTGAGAAAGCTTATGCAATAATATGGCAATACATTGACCCGCTAAAACTAACGCAGCCTGTCTAATTTTTTCTTCTCTTTCTTTAACTATTCTTCCAGACCATTCCTCGATATTTTTAAAATCTAAAAGTTTTGTAACATCCTCTTGGAAATCTGATAATGAATCGGCGAAATTTAGATTCGCAGATATGTTTTTTTCCATAAAGGTAGATACTTCCTATTTCAAAACTATTCCTGAAAGGAAATTTTACCTTTTTTCTAGTCGCAACAATCTACAGAAACCTCGTTTTTGGTACAGGTTATATTTTCTAGTTAATATTACCACTATTATTGTATTAAATATTTAACTAGTACGTAAGAGATGATTAGCGATCGCACCTTTTTTAGCCAATCTCACAAAATCGCATTGCTCCCGTTGCAACCTGCAATGACCCATCAGCACTACCAAGTGAATTTAAGAGGAAAGGAAGATTTGACGAATCTTTCTTTGTTGATCTACCCACAGAACCGGAGCGTGTACAGATTCTAGGGATTCATCTACAACGCTTTGGCATTCATCTGGAATCGGAGTACCTCGAAGCGATCGCTGCCAACACCGCGAAATTTTCAGGGGCAGAACTGGAAACCCTTGCTTCAGAAGCTGCTCTGCTGGCATTCGATGAGGATAGACCGCAGCAGATAACGCTTGCTGACCTCGAAACCTGTCGTCAAACCATTACCCCACTTGCAATTCAGGACGCTGCGGCAGTTGAGCGTATGCAGGGTTGGGCATCCACCGCACGACGGGCTAGCAGTCCTATGGTTGCAGCGAAAACTCAATCTTTGCGTGCTGCTAAGTTTCGCAATATGAACTGAGAAACAATCCTGGGTTCATGTTAAAGGGGAAAGGAATAAAGAAAACCCTCTTTTCCCCAATACCTCCTTGATGGCGATTGTTTCCTGATTCTATGGGGGCGATACAGTTGGCGTAACCCAAGGTAGAAAAGCGTTTTGTAGAGAAGGAACCCTTGAGCAGGAAGTGTTTAAAAGCAGTGGAGGCAATCAACAACTTAATACTTAATGGCTTTCATGCCATTCCATCTCAACTCGTGCGTCAATATTACCTTCGAGCAAGTGAATTACCTTTGTAATCCGAAAATTTTCGTCACGCCAAACAATCCATTCTCCTTGATTAGGGATTCTAGATAAGTTTAGTATTTTAGCTGTTGTATTTTTCAGCAATAAGTCAAAATCAGCGACCTCTTCTGGTACACCAGATGGCACTATTTGCACGGTTACTTTCTGGCCTAGATGTTTTAACTGCTGATGCTGCCGAGATTCAACCAAGTTTAATCACCTCCATTGCATTTATACAGAACAGCATAATCAAGGGTTAGTACAAAATATCCTACTAAACCCACTTTTCCCACTTAACTAAAGTAAATATATAGTTACTTTTTGAAGAATTCAGGAGTCAGAAAGGCACTGTTACATGAGCAATTGCTACGCCTCCCAATTCACCAACACCCCATCAACAATCGCAATCCCCCACTGCAACCTCTCACTGATGCCCTCTCCCCAACAATTGCGGATGTGTGGGAATGGGTGCATTAATCGGGTTCTTCATACATTCCTGCCTCTTTTAACCTCTTACGGATGCCCGTAGCAGGTATTATAAATCTTGTATCAAGCAATTGAGCGGTTATATGAAGTTTAAGTAAATATTTACTTAACTTTCTTAACTGTCCTTGCATTTTTATTATGAAAGTAAAAGTATGTTGATATGAGTTTCAAACAATTTACTTAAAGCATTTGTCAAACGAGACACATGAAGGTTGCCTAAAACATAACTTTGTAGTGTTTTAGATTAAGCGCGGAAGTAGCGAAGCTGCTGCTATTCGCTACACAACGTTTGAAACTCTTACTACCTTAGAGTGACAAAAATACAATTGCTTTTTGACTTTTATTTTTCCAACAAATAGTTGTACCAAAGGTGTAATCTTTAAATGTGGAATACTGAACAAGATAAAACTAATTACAAACAACTCCTCGAGGATGCGTTAGAAGTGGGGGCTAGTGAGTTTCAAGTGCAGAAAGCCCTTGTGAATCAAGATATGGGGTTTTTTATAGGGGTTTTTCTGCAAGATAATGGAGTTATTGATCCAGGGGAACAAAAACTACTGGGATGGATAAAGGAAGTAATTTATGGAACACCTAGTTTTGCTTTATTACTGAGGGTTGCAGATATACTCAAAGCAGTTGCAGCAGAAGTAAGTGAAGCAGAGAAAGAAGCTGCTTAACGAGAAACAGAAACAAGAATTGGCTCTCCTATACCTAGTGCGATAAGCAAAACTATTTATTCTAGAAAACCTTGTATGAAAAATTTTATAAAGGCACGTACTTTGTAAAGCTATCAGTAATAAGGAGGTTTTGTACTAAATAGGGGAGAGCCAAAGGTTTGGACTAAAAAACGGTAGAAAACCGATAAGCATAATCAGTTAAAAGGAGAATAAATCAATGGCTCATGTGAGTGCAAGGTTATGGTACGAAAAAAAATATGTTTATATTACAAACGATGGATGGGGAAAATTTACTGATGAAAAAGATGATACATCAGTGTTTGACTTACATGGAAACGATGAAGATATAGCAAATTTAAGTCAAAGAGCAACAAAAAATTATAGTTTTGAAGTCAATATAAGTTATCCCAAGTGGGGATCTAAGTGGTGGGATAGAAGTCGTAACGAGTACATTGGAGTATATGGGGGTTCCAAGAGAACTTACAATGTAGAACTTGTTAATGGTGTAGGAATTTTGAGAAGTCAATCTGGAAATTTTTACTCTTATGTTCCGAACAGTGGAAAAACTAACAATATGACTCTGGCCAAACTTACAGAGGATTTTAAGACAATGGAAGATCCTGGGGCACATCTTGGCGAAATTTTAATAGGAGCCCCAATGGCATATATCACAACTGGTATTAAAGAGGCTTGGACTAGTTTAAATAGTTCAATTTGGGGCTGGTATTTATGTGAGGGTAATTCTAAAGAGGGTGAAAGTGGGCTAGTAATAGAACTTATTTAGATTACTGCACTTGGGATTTTTAGAATCAATTAGGGGTTCAGTCGGGATGTCCCCGAAATAGTGCCACTTACATTAGCAGACAAAAAACCCCTTTTTGAGCCAATTTACGTCTGCTAATGTCAATTAGCGGACATGAAACCCCTAAAAAGTAGTACAGCGTAAATGTATACAGGGTAAGCTTTTTGAGCGAAGTGGCACTATTTCGGGCGTATCTCGGCTCAATACCTTGTAGGCTTAGGAGTAATCAAAGACTCAAAAATCTTGATTGCACTGTCAATAAGGCTAGACTGTGCCAAATTGGGAATTTTGTACGCTAACAAATTAGAGAAATGTAGCTTTGACTATTTATAGAAAGTAGGAAAAGTCGGAAAAATAGGTTGTTTATATAAATACTTGATTTTTGCTTGATTTTTGATGACGTATCTAGTAAACATATAAAGTATCAATTAATTATAGAATTGCTGCAAAATCAAATATATTTGCTAACTATCTAAAATATCCAGAAATAATTCATTTCTCAGGAAGCAACTTATTATGAAGAAAATAGTTGGACTTTTTGTGATGAGCTTATTGCTCACTGTGACAGTTGCAGGATTTTTAATAGGTAGAGTCACCATAGATAAAGTACAAGCACAAGACGCTGGTTTCGTATGCCCAACCAAGGATATAGCAGCAACCCAATGTAAAGGGCCAGAAGATTGTTTATATCCAAATCCAGACGATTGTACTACTTTTATCCAGTGTACAGTAGATACTAATGGTGTCACAGGTACACCTGTTGTGATGCCCTGCGCTCCTGCTACCCCTCCTCTGGAGTGGAATGACATCAAAAAAGAATGTGATTATGCAGGTCAGCCGGGTACTTGTTCTGCTAATTCTGGCGTACAGTAGGCTGGCTCGATATTAACTCTTGGTGAGTTTGAGCAACCAAGGTTCAGACATTGCGTAAACAGTGATTTTTAATTTTGCGTTAGTCCTGGGGGCGTTAGCTTTGCCGTATCTATGTGCAGCGTCTCCACTAAAAGTAGGCTAAGGGTACTTAACTAATTGTTATCACATTAATTGTTGGGAAATTCTGATGAAAATCTTTAAGAAAGTTCTGACTGGTTTTTGTTTACTACTGTTGCTGTTGACTAGTTGGAATCAACAGGCTTTTGCCAATAGCCAATTAACAACTGAAAAGGCCACAAACACAAGCCCAATCATTGAGGCTTATGGTGAATTGCCTTTGAGTTTTCAACCAAACTATGGTCAAACTGACCATAAGGTAAAATTTCTCTCCCGTGGTGATGGATATACATTATTTCTGACTCAATCATCAGCGGTGTTGGCACTCTCTAACCCAGAGAATAAAGAGCAAACATCCTCGTCCCAAAAGACTGTAAAAAGTACACAAATTAAGCTGCAATGGCTAGGTAGCAATCCTGATATTCAGCCAACATCTGTACAGCCTTTGCCTGGAGTAGTTAACTATTTTGTTGGTAGCAACCCGCAGCAATGGCATCAGGATATACCTACTTATGCACAAGTAAAATACAGTTCCTTGTATCCAGGCATCGACCTAGTTTACTACGGTAATCAAGGGCAATTGGAATATGACTTGCTGGTTGCGCCAGGAGCAGACCCGAATTTAATCAAGCTCAAGCTAGAGGGAGCGCAACAGCTAGAAATCGATGACCAAGGACAGTTATTGGTACACACATCCTCTGGTGTACTACAACAGCACAAGCCGATAGTATATCAGGTTATAAATGGTCATAAACAGTTAGTAGAAGCAAAGTATGTACTGTCAAAACAGCAGTCAGTAGAGATAGCCCTGGCAAGCTATGACAGCCACGAGCCATTAGTCATCGACCCTGTACTAGTCTATTCCACTTAATTAGGAGGTACTAGACTTGACACTGGCAGACAGATAGCTGTGGACGTTTTGGGCAATGCTTACATTATTGGGGAAATTAGTTCTGTTAATTTCCCAACCAAAAACGCTTATCAAAGTACTATTGGTGGCTTCGGTAATGTGTTTGTCACTAAGCTGAACCCACTAGGCAATGGTTTAGTCTATTCTACTTATCTGGGCGGTAGTAATAGAGACTATGCTGGCTCCATAGCTGTAGACGCTTTGGGTGATGCTTATGTGACAGGAAGCGCTTTTTCTGCTAACTTCCCACTCTACAAAGCTTTTCAAAGTAAGATTGGTGGGGGTTTTGATGCCTTTGTCACCAAGCTGAAGCCAGACGGCAAACTATTTTACTCCACTTTCCTGGGAGGTAGTGGCACGGATGGTAGTTATGGCATAGCTGTAGATTCTCTGGGTTGTACTTACGTAGCAGGTCTGACTAACTCTAATAATTTCCCACTCTACAAAGCTTTTCAAAGTAAGATTGGTGGGGGTTTTGATGCCTTTGTCACGAAGTTAAACCCAACAGGTAACGCTCTGCTGTATTCTACCTACGTGGGAGGCAGTAATGGTGATGGTGCGACGGATATAGATATCGACACTTTCGGCAATGCCTACATCACAGGGAATACCAACTCTGCTAATTTCCCTCTATATAATGCGTTACTGGGGAAAGCGCCTGGTAGATATGATGTGTTTGTTACAAAATTAAATCAATATGCTGATGGTTTAGTTTACTCTACCTATTTAGGAGGTAGTGACAACGACTATGGCTTTTCCTTAGCTGTGGATAGTCTTGGTTTTGCGTATGTAGCAGGAACCACTAGTTCTACTAACTTTCCTCTCAATAATCCCTTGCAAAATTGGGCAGGTGGTCAGAGTGATGCGTTTGTCACAAAGGTCGATTTACAAGGTAATGGTTTAGTTTACTCCACCTATTTAGGAGGTAGTAATAGCGAACTTGGCCTAGATATAGCTGTGGACAATTTTGGCAACGCATACATCACAGGTGATACTACTTCTAGTAACTTTCCCGTCAAGAATGCTTTGCAAAATACCTATGGTGGCAAAGGTGATGCCTTTGTCACAGCACTAAGCTTTTTAGGTAATGAGTTAGTTTATTCTACTTATCTGGGAGGTAGCGAAAGCGATCGCGGTAAAGGCATCGCTTTCAAGCCTTTAAACCTTTTGGGTAATGCTGCTTATATTACAGGGGTTACTAGTTCTAGTAACTTTCCAACCCAGAAGCCCTTTCAACCAAGTTTAGCTGGTGGGAGTAATGATAATGATGGGTTTGTGACGAAAATTTTGAATTAGGGAAATATTATAAAAAATCTTTCAAGAATGATAAATATGATGAATATACATTGTGCTTTGCGTCGTTACTGGAGACGCTTGTTCGACTTAGTAGGAATTTTATTTTTTTGTATTATATTACTTAGTTGGTCAATGCCCGTACAAGCCAACACTAATATTCCTGAAGTCGAGAATAGTAATCTCATTAATCCCAAATTTGAAGCTGAAGTTTTGCAGGCTATCCGCAATCATCCAGAAATAGTTAAGGAAGCTTTAGAAGCTTATCAGCAGCAGCAACAAAAAAAACAGCAACAAGGTCTACAATTAATCAAGCAGGAAATTAAAGAAAATCCTAGCAGCGTGATTGGTGAATCTCCTCTGACTGGCGCAACAGAACAAAAGATTGTGTTGATAGAATTCTCTGATTTTCAATGTCCTTTTTGCGCTAAGGCTCATAAGACTCTAAAGCAGTTCATGGCAAAACATCAAGATGAAGTCACATTAGTGTACAAACATTTTCCTTTGACTGCGATTCACCCTGAAGCAATGCCGGCGGCTAAAGCTGCCTGGGCTGCATCTAAACAAGGAAAGTTTTGGCAATATCAAGATGCTTTATTTGTCAAGCAAGACAAATTAGGCGAGAAATTATATGTTGATATCGCTAAAAATCTGAAACTAGATTTGTCACAGTTCAACCAACAACGCAATTCAGCAGAAGCCAATGCTGCGATCGCAAAAGATAAACAGTTGGCCCAAAAGTTGGGACTTCGAGGTACTCCTTTCTTTTTTATTAATGGCGAGACTTTTTCGGGTGCTGTGCCTTTATCAAAAATGGAAAGTGTATTATCTGGTTTAAAAGCTAATTCTCAGGTAGAGTCAGCTACTTGAGTGGTGCGTAAAAGCATAGCGGCTTGTCGGGGTAGATATAGAGAAGACACTGTTGGCGAAATATTGCTTAACATTAAAAAGTGATAAAAACCAATCAATTTGGCAATTTGGAGAAATCGTGACTTCTTGCAGCAGTTTTGGCAGCAATCAGAAACTGTCAACCAGATGTTTTATTTCTTGAATAAATCGATTAAGTGCTTTCTGTGCTGCTTTGTAAGCTGAAGCTTGCCGTCCCAACTTCAATTCAAATAAAATGCGATCGCGTATCGCCTCAAAATCTACAACGTCATGCACAAAGTT